>DATHTL010000026.1:0-11040 GCA_035463255.1 Anaerolineales bacterium
GAGTAAAAAACGCTGTTCCTCTTCCCCACAGGGGATCGAATGGATGGTTGCCAGCGTTCGTGCAAGCTTGCGCGCCCAGTCCAGGGGATCGGAGATCGTATCCATCCTGAGATTGCCATCGACAAAGCGCACGACAATGCCGGGTGAGCCCAGCAGATCGCCGGACTCATCGAGAAGCAAAGGCTCCGGCGCGGGGACTCTGTATTGGTTCAACAATTCGAATGTTTTGAATTCCCGTCGCGCTTTTTCGCCGCGATCGTAATTTCCGAAAATTTTGTACCGGCGCACGACGATCTTATATCCCTTGCCATCCTTCGAACGCGCTTCCACGACATGTGTGTAATTGGAAAAACTCCCGGCAGGGACCGTGATCGATATCAAGTCACTGCCGGGAGCCAGAATGTTCAACAAGCGGCGCGCCGCTTCTACTGAAAAATATGCGATGTTTGAATCTTCCATACTCAGACTTTCGGAGTTCAGTTCATATTATTGTTGACCACAATAAACCAACCCACCAATTTTATTCTACCTTCGAGAAACTGGAAGAAAGGGCCCTGTTAACATCTGGAACAGGGTTGTTTCTGCTAAAATAGATTCATGAATATATCTCGAAAGACAGAAACAAAAGAAACAAACGTTGGCAATACCATGACAGTTTATGAGTATCCAATCATGGATAATACTCTGCATGGTGCAGTTGTTGAATTTACGGGTAGGTATCCTGAAAAAGGGCGAGTTGTAAATGAAGAATGCTATGAAGTTGGCTATGTTATTAGGGGCGCTGGAAGATTAATCGTTGAAGGTAATGAAATAACGTTTAGCGAAGGAGACCAACTTCTCATAAAACCAGGGCAAAGATATTATTGGGAGGCAAACGCTACCATGTTTATGCCTTGTACTCCAGCCTGGTCTCCCGAGCAACATAAAGAAGTAGAATAATTTATATCTGAAAAGGCACAGGAACGATCCCTTATTCCTCGGGTGCCTTTTCAGATAAGCGAGAAGCCCGGTCATCGCTCGAAGTGTTGTTTAAACGTCCAGGGATCGGGGGGTTTAGGAATTACTTTGCACCGCTACGTCCGCCACGAAGCGTATGGCTTTTTGTCCATGACATGTTCATATAAACGCCTCCGCGCTCGAGCTCATCCAGCATCTGAGCGAGGCGCTTTTGCTTTGTCTCGTGCCGTTTCACGCGAATAATCCAGCCGATGTAATCGTTTTGTTGATAATCAGGGCGGGCGCGATAGGCGTCCATCAAGCCGCGATCATTTAGAGCTTTACGAACGCGATCTGGTATTTGATGGCGAGCACGTGTCAGGGTCATGGGCACCTCCTATTCCGGGACGACGGCAGCGGCTTCCATATAGATCATTCAGCCCCGTTTTTCTCGATACACTCACCCGGCTCCACTAGAACCTCCACCCGAGGCTCCTGCACCTCCGGCTCCACCGCCTGCACCCGTCGAATCGGAGGCAGACATCACAGCAACCATGGCAGCAAAGTCACTGTTGCTCCCCGACATGGCGTGAAACCAGACCGGCAATGAGACCCCACCAAGGCTCTGAAAGTACTTTGCCCATCTGGCTCCCAGACCAAATATGGCAGCATATGCCAGATAGCGCTCAAAATAATCAGGGCGGATGGCAGGCTCCCTGCCTTTGCTCACCTGTTTCAAATACTCGGCAAAGCCCTTCCAATATGCAGCCTGTTCTTCACCAGCGGGCGTGAGTACAGAGTATGCGCCGGCGTAAATCAATAGAGCAATTGCCAGAATTAGAATCGCCAGGCTGGCTCCGGCAACGGCACCAAAGATCGCTGCAAGATCGATATTCTGGCTCCAAACACTTCTCAGAAGGAGAGCAACAATAAAGAATGCAAGCACCAGAAACAAAGCTATTAGTCCGACTCCCAACAACCCGGCTCGTTTCTGTTTTCGTTCTGGGTCGAGCCAGCCGCGCTGGATGAGCTCCTGTTCCAAGGAATCTTCAAAAAGCCTTTTCTTTGTTGCCAGCCGGCCCGCGATTTCACTCATGTTGACCTGAGTTTCCTCCGGCTTGAAGATCGCACTTAATAAGCCTTGTTCGAACGTTGTCAAAGGAATTGCCTGTGCTTTACGCAACAATCGATAATTCTTTGTGCCCCAGAATCCTTTCTCCTCACGGATTTCGAGGACACCGCGCTGGGCAAGATTGAATACTGTTCCCATGAATGTGTGGGATTGTTTCAGAAGCGCGCCAACTAGCGCGGGAGAGAGATCCGAAGGTGGACTGGCTGTCGAAATTGCAGGACTGAGACTCAGGTCGCGGCTTTGAGCACGAATATAAGTGAAGAGTCCCAGACCACCCAGTATCAAGGTAGCAGCTCCCACCCAAAGACCCACTGGTAATGCTCTGGATGCTGCCGCCTCCGCCTGTTCTTTTCGGATTTGCCATTGAGGTGTAACCTGAGTCAGGCTATCCGGTGCAAAGCGCGCGGTCAGAATCAAATCTTCATCTTCAGCGATGCCACTTGCCGTGAGAATGAGCCGATTTGCCTCCCAGGCTGCATCAAAGTTCCAATCCAGCGTTGGTTGCCCGACCAAGGAGGCATCCGACGGATAGGTGAGAGTGATAGTTGAACGCTCGATAGAGTACTCGTGATCCTCCGGGATTGCACGCCACACAACTGTATCTGCATCGCCTTTCCGAACCACCCCATCAGCCCGATAGCGGACGACAAACACGTGCGCCGCGTTCGAAGTAGGTGGGAAGTGCCACGTCACTCTGAGGTCATCCCCCTCTTCCACCTCTACTTGCCCTGCCTGCGTGCCCCGAGGCATCTGGATCCCATCCATGCTCGCCTCTAGGAAGGTTAGGCCGTCTGTTTCGGTCGTGGAAATCTCGCGAAAGGCAAACGTGAAGGGATCACCTTCGAAGTGGAATTTAACCGTCTCCGTAACGATGGCAGAGCCATCCTCCTGCAACTCGATCTGAACGTCGAAGTATTCCGCATAGTAAGATTTGGCTGCTAATGCCGGATGGACGGCAACAAGTGAAATCAGCAGTGCCAGTTTGAGAGTGATAAAAAGTCTACGGGTCATTTGTTTCTCCAATCCTATCTACGTTAAGTGTATCCAAAAGTTTGCCCTATCAAAAAGCTTTTACGATTCCTTAACAATTCCCGCCTTAGCGGATCCGTATATTAGTAGATTGGAATACCAGATGCCATGTCGTTTGAATCCTCAGCGCCTCTTGACAAACTTACTAACTAGTAAGTAAAATCGGAGCATCATGGCCAAGATTGAAAACTCCAAGCGTACTATTCTGAACATGGCTGAAGACCTGCTTCAATACAAAGGCTTCAATGGTTTTAGCTATGCACATATTGCATCCGAGCTCGGGGTGAAGAATGCCGCCATTCATTATCATTTCCCAACGAAAGAGGATTTAAGTCAGGCGGTGATCAAACGCTATCGAGACCGGTTTCAGCTCTGGATTAACAACGCGCGGGTCAAAGATCTTTCCCCTGAGAAGAAGCTGGATTGGTTCCTGAGTATTTACAATGATATGCGCGTCGATGAGGGTAAGGTCTGTCTTGTGGGTTCCATGGAGGTGGAGTACAACACGATTCCTGAAGGCTTGCAGGGCGAAGTCGAAGCGCTGCACAGGGAACTGCTTGCCTGGCTCGAGACCATGCTGGCAGAAGGAAGAGAAGTCGGTATTTTCGATTTCCGTGGTGAGCCGGAGAACAAGGCGGCAGTACTCCTGTCCAGTTTGCAGGGAGCATTGCAGATGGCGAGAGCACTTGGAACGAAAAAATACCGGGATGTGATTGAACAACTGAAACTCGATTTGCTTACCTAATTTTTTTATCTGTAAAACTTACTAAGTAGTAAGTATTCAGTACAGGAGAAAACCAATGACAGCTTTAGAACTTGCGACACCCAGGCAACAAGAAATTGTAAAAAGAGTCTATCGAGCTTTCTTCAGCCCGAGCAGATATGAGGTCAAACCGGCCGAGCGGGAAGTGATCGAGTGGGGCAACAATTATCGCCTCCAATCGGAGCGCGGCGAGCTGGCTGTCACCACCTGGGGTAGCAGCGGTCCGGCTGTGTTGTTGATGCATGGCTGGGGTGGGGCACGCGCCCAGATGACTGGCTTTGTAGATCACTTATTGTTTGCTGGCTATCGCGTTATATCTTATGACCAGCCCGGTCACGGCGAATCGGATGGCAAGACCACCAACCTGCTGGAGATTGCTCCCACCATGGAACTGATCGCCCGGCATGAAGGACCGTTCCATGCAGTCATTGCTCATTCCTTTGGGACGTTGATCACTTCGTATGCACTCGTTCACAAGATCTTCCCTGCGCCCGAGCGGCTCGTCTATTTCGGCGCGTTCAACCGGCTGCTGGATTCGCTGCCGCGTTTCCAGGTGCTGGCCCGCCTGCCCGATGAAATGATGGACGGCCTGTGCGCCATGCTCTACGAGAACTTTGGACGCGATGTTTTGGAGGCAATTAACAACGAGTCGCTCGCTCCTCAGATCGATATTCCCACTTTGATGTTCCATGATACCGGAGATGATGTGACACCTGTGGAAGACAGCCGTGCCATCGCGCGAGTATGGAAACAGGCGCGGTTGATCGAAACTGAGGGATTAAATCACAGGGGCGCTTTGCAATCCAAAGAGATTCATGAGCAGGTCCTAAAATTTCTAAAAGATCAATAAATGTTGTGGCAGCAATAAAAAGAGGTGGACGACTGTCCACCTCTTTTAGTTAAGTACATGCTGCCCGTCGTCGCCGGAAGGCTTCCGCAAGATTATTCGGTCTGTGAGCCTGATTCGCCATCGCCTCGAACCGGTATCTCGCACGCCCCCGGGCAATCAGCATGCCACCCGCCAGGAAAACTGCCAGCGTGCCTGCAAAGACAGCGGGCCAGAACGGCGCGGAGGGCAACCGCGTGGTTGCTTCTGACACGCCTGCTGCAACCAATCCCACATACGACCAGTTCATGAATTCATAATGCAGCTCAAGCCAGCGGCCGTGCGGCAAGCGCAGATAGGTAGCCGCAAAGCCGGCAAACAGCGTGAGGAGACTCATCAGGGCCGCGCCATGAAAGGGACCAAAGTGACCGGTGAGGCGGTAAATGAACAATGCAGAGATGTTCAAGCCGAGCATGTTGAAAAAATAGGCATACCCCAGCTGTTTGTGCAGGCGCGTCCCTTTGCGGGCAAAGATCACCCCCAGGCCAAAAACCAGTGCCGAGATGGCCGTACCAATATGAAACCCGGAAAGAAATTCGTGATCCACTCTTAACTCCTCCAATAAACTGTCGTGCGATTGTAGATGGAGCTGGAGCGAAAGCCACCCCTCTGCAGAAGTGTATTTTAAAAGATCGCTTTGTATGGAACTCTACTCGACGAGTTTCATCCGGGAGGCTGCCAGAACTCGGAGGCTAATCCCTCTGCTTCAAAGATCTCCAGCACCTGTTCCATCGTCCTGCCATGATAATCCGGCGACATGCGGTCCCTATACCAGCGTTGCGAGAGCTGCCAGAGCTGAGGGATGGAAAAGACCGCACCGCGCGCTGCGCCTCGTACAGCAAGCCAATCATTCAATGCTTCTTCCGACCGGAAGAAGAGCATGTTCATTCAGGTAAACGCCAGATCGTCATACCATTCGCGGAACGGAGTAAGGAAATGCACCAGCGCATCCGAGTCTTTGGCCTGTTGGTCGATCACTTTCAATCGAATTGCTTCACCACTTTGCGCGCAGGCCGCTTGGATGTTAGCATCCACGTGTAATGCGGCCGGGATGCCGAGCGTGTCCCAGGCGCAGTTGGCGAAATAAGTTTTATCGCTCGCGTGGACCCTGAATGGAGTCTCCACACCCGAAAACGGATTTGCCATCAGGATCTGATGCGTACCCGGCTTGAGGAACAACGCGTGGCGTTGATGAAGCCCCTCGTAAGCGAAGACAGCCTCCTCGTGCGTCAGGCCAAACCGCAATGCGGTCTCCTTCACATAAGGCGGACGTGCCGTCTCGGCAAAATGCCGATAGACGAAAGCGCGGATCTCCCAGAACTTGCTGTCATCCATTCGATTCTTCTCACTCTCTGGAACCGAGGATTTCCCAGCCGCGCTGCTGCGCGACGGCTTTCAGCTTTTCATCCGGATAGACCGCGACAGGATGATGCGCATGCTCAAGCAAGGGTACATCCTGCTCGGTGTCACCGTAGGCGAAATCGACGCGTTCCACGCCCAGGTGGGCCAGTACCTTTCCGATCTTGCGTTCCTGCGCCACGAGATCGCCCGCCACGCGCACATGTCCGTTGGAATATTCGACCGGGGTGCCGATGATCTGTACACCGATGCGCTTCGCGAACGGCTCAATAAACGGTTCGATCACACTGCTGGCGATATAGACCTGCGCACCCTGGGCAGCGTGCTCTTTAAGCCGCGCGATCACATCCTCGCGGCGCTGCTTCCAGAGATTGCGTTCCACCACCCAATCCGCGACCGTCTGCATCTTCTCCGGCGTGGCTTCTTTGACCATCTTCAGGCTGTCGATCATTAAGCCCTGCGCCCATTTTTGCCAGTCGATCCAACCGCGCTTGGCGAAAAAGTAGGAGGGCATGATAGATGCCATATATAGCCGCGCCTGCATCTTGCTTTGATTGTGCCGCACCCAGTCCACAAGACCGATGACAGGCGAGCCGGTGGTCAATGTTCCGATCAGGTCTGAGATGACGATCATGAGTACTCCGTTAAGAGTCTTGCGAAGGTTTTTTCTAAAACGTTTGATCGCTTACCCCAAACCTTCGCAAGGCTTTTGGCTTAGCTTTCTACAAACTCTTTGATCACTCGATAAAACTTTTCCGGCTCTTCTATGAAGGCATAGTGACCGGAATCTTCAAAGATCTCCAGCCGGGCGCTGGGGATGTGCTTTACCATTTCCTCTGCCATGGCCACGTTGGTAATGAAATCATGCCGGCCGACAATGACGAGTGTTGGCACGCTAATATTCTTTAATTGTGGACGCAGGTCCATTGTCCCGGCTTCTTTGTCGTTGAATGTTTTCAATGGAGCAATGCGGATGGTGAGGTCTTGTGTGCGCTCGTGATAAGCCTTTGCTTTTTTATCGAATTTCTTGAAATAGAACTTCATCTCCTCCACCCACAGCCGTGACATGTCTTCATCGGTTTGATAGTTGCCGGCCCATTCCGCTTTGAGCGCGGCAAAGGATTTCTTGAACCAGCGCTCATTCTTGAAAGCCTGCACGGCGCCTTCAATGTCACCCAGGAATTCCCCGAAGTAGGCGGAGGTATCGAACAAAATCAACTTGGAGAGAGCATCGGGATACGTAATCGCAAACTGCATGGCAACCATGCCACCGTGTGACCAGCCCATCACGATCGGTTGATCCACGCCCAGGTGCAGGCGCAACGCTTGCAGATCCGCCGCGTAATCGGACAACAAATAGGCATCACCTTCGGCAGGACTTGAAAGACCTGAGCCACGCGGGTGCATCACAACCAGGGTAACAAAATCATCGATCCCTGCAAATTCATCCCAGGCTCGTGCGTCCATGCCCGGGCCGCCCGAGTGCGCGATCAAGACTGGCCCAGAGCCTCGAACCGTGTAATGGATCTGAACGCCATTGAGCGTCACATCATATTCGCCTGGAATGAGATGAGACATGCAGCCTCCTTGTTGGGTAAAATCATTATAGCACCGGCAGTGATAAAATCATTTTATGGGCATACTTTATCTTGTTGCAACCCCGATCGGCAATCTCGAAGACATGTCGCCGCGCGCGGTCCGAGTTTTGCGTGAAGCGAGCCTGATCGCGGCGGAGGATACGCGTCACACGGGCAAGCTACTCAAGCATTTCGAGATCGAAACGCCGATCACCAGTTACTTCGAACACAACAAACTCGATAAGCTCGATTTCATCCTGGAGAAACTTTCCACCGGAGATGTGGCTCTGGTCTCGGATGCAGGCATGCCGGCAGTGAATGATCCGGGTTACGAGCTTGTGAAAGCCGCCCTTGATTCACACTACGATGTTAGGCCGGTCCCCGGACCCTCGGCTCCCATCGCCGCCCTGACCGTTTCCGGCCTGCCCACCGATTCATTCCTCTATCTCGGTTATCTCCCCCACAAGACCAGTGAGCGCCACAAGCGACTCGAGGAAGTGGAAAGCCAGCCCTATACGCTTGTGTTCCTCGAATCGCCTTATCGCATCGTGGAAGCGCTGGAGGATATCCTCTCCATTTTGGGAGATCGCCGCATCTGCGTGGCGCGCGAAATGACCAAGATGTTCGAGGAATACTGGCGGGGGAATGTCAGCGGGGCTGTGGAACATTTCAAGTCTCAGCCGCCGCGCGGAGAGTTTACCCTGGTGGTGGAGGGGAAAACAGCCGAAGATGGCAGGCGCTGGACCGAGGAGGAATTGTTGAAAGCTATTCAGCGCGAGCTGAAAACCGAAAAGTCTGCCAAAGAGATCTCCGTAGAGCTGGTGAAACCTTCCGGCTGGAACAAGCGAGATATCTATTCGATTATCAATTCAATGAAATAATTCTTTAACTGGCCAAAGTGCTCGATTGGCATGAGGTGACATTCATGGAACCAACCTTCGGATATTTGAAAATGCAGCTTCCCGGCAACAACGAGCAGGAGTTTGAAATCTCCAAACCCGAGATCACCATCGGGCGCGGACAAACCAACGACATTGTGATCCAGGATTCGAGGGTCTCGCGCTCACACGCGCGGTTCGAGTTCGATGCAGCGGGCGGGGTAACGATCGTCGACCTGGGATCCACCAACGGTATCCGAGTGAACGGAAATCGCGTGGACCAGGCCAAGATCCAGCCGGGAGATATCATCTTCATCGGCGGGAGTCAGATCATTTTTGAAAAGAAATCCGAACAGGACGATGCCCTGACGGTGATCGACTCGGAAGCCGATCTCGACCGCACCATTGCGGACGCCGTGTTGCCTGTTTCGATCAACGACACAAGCGAGGACCGCCTTGTGATCTGCACGCCTGACAAAACCTGGGAGATCGAGCTCGATGATAAGGTGGACTCGCTCTCGATCGGCCGCTCGGCAAACAATGGCATCGTGATCGACCATCCCAGTGTCTCGCGCTCGCATGCCCAGATCGTGCGCGATCACCGGACCTTCCGGCTCAAGGATTTGAACAGCAGTAACGGGCTCTGGGTGAACGGACATAAATTAAGTGAAATCGTGCTTGAAGATGGCGTCTCGGTGCAGCTGGGATATGCGACCCTGATCTTCAAGAGCGGCTTCACCGAGGAACATCTGACCATTGGCGGGACATCATTCAAAATCCCGAACAAACACCCGGTCGTCTTTGTGCCCGGCATCATGGGCTCGGAGCTCTGGCTAGGCAAGGAACGGATCTGGCCCAATCTGAAAGTGCTGTTCAAGGAGCCAGAATACTTTAAGTATCCGGGGCTGCCCGGCATTGAAGCCCGCAACATTTTGCAGGAAGTGGTTGTGGTCCCCAACTTGATCAAGCTCGAGCAGTACAGCCGCCTGGGTGATTATCTTGTGGAAAATCTGGGCTACGTGCGCGGCAAAGACTTCTTCGAATTCGCATATGACTGGCGGCAGGATGTGCGCAAGACCGCTCGGCAGCTGGCGCAGTATATCGATGCCTTGCCCGTCAAGCCTCCGGTCAAGATCATTGCGCACAGCCTGGGGACGTTGGTCAGCCGGTATTACATCGAGCGCTGCGGCGGCAAGAACAGAGTCGATCGTCTCATTCTAATGGGCGGGCCGCATTTGGGAACACCCAACGCGGTATCGAGTCTGTTGTTTGGCCCAGAAGTGCTGCCTTTCGGCCTGCTCGGCGAGAAGCTGCGCAAGGTGGTCTCCACCTTCGAGACCTCCTACCAGATCCTGCCGGTGTACTCCTGCGGCGTGGACCAGTTCGGACAGTCCTTCAACTTCATGAAAGATGATAGCTGGCTAACTCCCGAACAAAAACCGCTATGGCAGGCAGCGCGGGAATTCAAGAGGGAACTGGGGACATCAACCAGCATTCCCACCACTTGTATCTTTGGGTACGGCCAAAAAACCGTGGACCGCATCAAGCTACTGCGCAAGCCGGATGGGAAACTTTCGAATTCGGTGTATGAGACGCGGACGAATGGCGACGGGTCTGTCCCGGAAAATAGCGCCGTGCTGCAGGGCGCGGATTTTCACCCCGTTCACCAGTTACATGGAGCGTTATTTGTAGATAACGATGTCAAAATGCGCTTACGACTCGAATTAATTGGCAAGCCATTTATTTAATTTTTTGATGCTGATCGCACTTCGCTGTAAAGGACTCCAGAGATAGGCGGAGTCCTTTTGTTAAAAATGTTTAGTCGAGGAAACTATGAACAGTCCACGCACACGCGCCCGGGAGTTGGGGATTGTCCCGGGAATATTACAACCCGGGACATGGAATGCCATCACCGATGTACAGGGAGTAAAGGTCGGGCAGGTCACGCTCATCGAAGGAGAGGATATCCGCACGGGCGTGACAGCCATCTTTCCACATGATGGGAATTTGTTTCAAGCAAAAGTACCCGCGGCAGCTGTGGTTGGAAACGGATTCGGGAAATTGATGGGATCCACGCAGGTGGAGGAACTCGGTGAAACCGAAACTCCCATTGTGTTGACCAACACATTGTCCGTGCCGCGCGCGGCCGAAGCCATTATCGATTGGACGCTCATGCAAACGGGAAACCAAGAGGCACGAAGTGTGAACCCGGTGGTGGGCGAAACGAACGATGGAATTTTGAACAACATCCGCCGGATGGCTGTCACGAAAGAACATGTGATGGAAGCACTCGATAAAGCTTCCTCCGGTCCGGTGGCAGAGGGGAACGTCGGCGCGGGCACAGGCACGATCTGTTTTGGCTGGAAAGGCGGCATCGGTACAAGTTCGCGCGTCCTGCCTGAACAACTCGGAGGCTACACCGTCGGCGCATTGGTGCAGACGAACTTCGGAGGTGTCCTACAGATCGACGGCATTCCGGT
>DATHTL010000027.1:0-5640 GCA_035463255.1 Anaerolineales bacterium
GACGGCGGCTGCGCCCAGGCTGGCAAAGATACGGCTCAAGCCTGCGCCGGGAGAGACTGCCACGACCGCGATCTGCCCGGGCTCCACGCTGGTAAAGGGGACGTGGCTGGCTTTGTTCTTCTGGATGTCGTCCATTTGCGCAAGGAGGTTTTCCATGGCGACTTTTGTGATGGTGCCGATGCCCATGATGTAATCGATCGGCTCGTAGCGTTTCTCGAGCGGCACATGGATGTGCATGCGATACATGCCCTCGCCTTCGCCCACCTGAATGGATGTTCCCATCTGTTCTAACCGTCCATAGAATTTTTGTAGATCAAAATCGTTTGAAGGCAGAAAATCCACAACTACTTCGTAATCCTGTCCCTCCTCCACGGTTTCCATGGCATCTTGCATCTGCATGCTTGAGATCGGCTGGACGGTCATGAGGGGTGTTTCCAGCGATTCACCATAGACATGCCGCAGCATTCCTTCCAGGATAAAGAATAGACCTTTTCCACCCGAATCGACAACCCCGGCCTGTTTGAGGACCGGCAGCAGTTCAGGGGTCCTTTGAACTGCCGAATCCGCGGCCCGAACAGCCACCTCAAGGATCTGGATCGGGTCCTGCGTGGACTTGAGGGCAGCTTCCGTTGCTAGAGCCACTTCCTTTGCGACAGTCAGGATCGTACCTTCCACCGGGCGGACCACTCCTTTGTAGGCCGTATCGCGAGCCTCCCCAAACGCCTTCGCCAGGGTGGGAGCATCCAAAACATCGTGGCCATGTACACTGCGCGCAAACCCACGCCATAACTGCGAAAGGATCACGCCCGAGTTCCCGCGGGCACCCATCAACGCGCCCTTGGAGACTGCCCCCGCCATATCACTGAGACTGCGATGCCCCAGATCCTTGATCTCATTCCATGCCGATTGCATGGTCAATACCATATTTGTACCCGTATCGCCATCGGGCACCGGGAAAACATTTAATGCATTGACAGTTTGTTGATTGGTACGAAGCCAGGTCAGACCTGCTTCGACAAGTCTCTTCATAGACTGGCCATTAATGGGTTGCTTGCGGAGTTTTTCAACACGTGCGGTATCGACTGCCATGATCCTTCTGCTCCTAGTCCGGATTGCTTACGCGTAGCCCCGCTACGTGAACATTTACTGTATTGACTCTCAACCCCAAGGCCTTCTCGACATGAAAACGGACAGTATTGGCCACGCTCTCGGCCACCGAGTTGATACGTGTCCCATATTCCACGATGATGTGGATTTCAATATCAATATCCTCCCCGTTGTAACGAACCGATACACCGCGCGAAGGCTCACGGGTGATCGACTTTACAATGCCGTCTGCAATATTCTTTGGCGCCAGTCCCACCACACCATACGATTCCAGAGTAGCATGATAAGCAATCGTCGCGATCGCGTTCGGGGAGATGTGGATCCCGCCCAGAGATGTTGTTTCTTCGCCCATGATTTCCTCTCGTATTCATTATTTTACCGCTTGTATCTTCAGTTTCCGACGTTTTGCATCATCCACAGCCAAAATTCTAAGCTCTGGAACTCAGGTTCATGCGGTCCGCTGACGCAGTAACATCTTACCTTGAGGAAGGTTGCGATGTATGGTAAAATGCCCTGCCTTCAAAAGGGGCAACTGGACATCGTACCACCCGGAATTATAGCAAGAAAGGATGCTGCAAGAAAATGGCTAAGTGCGCAAACTGTGGTAAATCAACCACCTTCGGTCATAATCGCTCGTTCTCCCAGCGTGCAACCAACCGTACGTTCAAACCGAACCTGCAAAAGACGCTCGTGATGGAGAAGGGTCGTGCTGTGCACAAAGTGTTATGTGCAAAATGCATTAAGACCCTGAGCAAGACCGAAGCTTAAGTTTTAAAAACAGGTAACAAAGATCACGACCCAAATGGGCCGTGATTTTTGTTTAAAGCAATGCTCGCAATTCCTTCACGCCAGCCGCCGGACCGTTCGAATGCTTGAAGACAGCCGTGGCTGCCACATAGGCCGTCGCGCCTGCCTCTTTCATTTTGGGCAGCGTTTCGATATCGATCCCACCATCCACTTCCAGCCAGGCGGAAGAACGCAATGCATTCAACTTCTTACGGATTTCTGAAACCTTTGCGATAGTTTCCGGCATGAAGCTTTGTCCTGAGTAACCGGGACGCACGCTCATGACCAGGATCAACTCTGCTTCGGTTAAAGCAGGCTGGATCATGCCAACAGGAGTCTCCGGGTTCAAGACCGCGCCCGCCGTGCAACCAAGTGCCTTGATCTGTCGCAAGATCCCAACGATATCCGGGCAGGTCTCCACATGAACGGTCAATCCGCTGGCACCCGCCTTGGCAAAGGCTTCAATATAGCGTTCAGGTTCCTCGATCATGAGGTGCACATCGAGCGGCAGTTTTGTGATGCGCCGGCATGCTTCTACAATGAACGGTCCCATCGTGATGTTCGGGACGAAATGCCCATCCATCACATCCACGTGGATCCAGTCCGCGCCGGCGGCTTCCACGGTGGCAATCTCCTCACCGAGCCGGGCGAAATCAGCCGAGAGGATGGAAGGAGAAAGAATATACTTGTTCATCAACGGGGGTTATACAGGAAAAAGATATAAATCCAGAACGGAATCAAGCCACCCACCGCCATCAAAGCTAAAAGCCCGAGGAGCACCGAGCCCCAGTCGATATCTGGCTCGGAATACTCAGTCAGAGGTAGAGTTGTCTCGGGCGGGAGGGTCGCTGCAGGCACGGGTGGTGTCGAAACGTGTGTGGGCTGCGTTTCCGGCCGCTGATAGGTGGATCCAGCTTCCGGGGTCAGGCTCAACGAGGGCGGGGGCTCTGCATCTCGCTGCGTTCCGAAGCGCAGAAGGACGCGTCCCAACTGGTCCGCGGTGCGATAACGCGCAGCCGGCTCCTTGGAGAGCACCTTCAACACAATCTGCTCGAGCGCAGCGGGGATCTCTGGTACGTACTCGCTCGGCGAGATAGGCGCCGCTTCCAGATGCATACGCGCCAGTTCTTCGCTGGTGGGTGCATTAAAAGGCAACGCGCCTGTCAGCACCTCATACAAGACGATTCCTAAAGAGTACACATCTGAGGCAGGCGAGGGTGCTTCACCCGTGGCCTGCTCCGGGGAAAAGTATTGCGGCGAGCCCCAGACTACATCGGCGCGTTCATCCGGCAAGATCGTGGAAAGCGCGCGGGCGATCCCGAAGTCTGTGACCTTGAGGCGGGCATCGGGCGTGACAATCATGTTATGCGGCTTGATATCGCAATGGACGAGTCCCGCGCGGTGAGCATAACCGATGCCGGCGCAGGCTTGCACCATTAATGGAATGGCCTCTTCGACAGAGTAACGTCCGCGTTGGCGCAGGATGGTCTTTAAGTCTTTGCCCGGGATGTGCTCCATCACGATAAAGAGCTGGCCGTGATCGAGCCCAAAGTCATGCACAGTTACAATGTTGGGATGCGAAAGGTTCGCCGCGGCGCGCGCCTCCTGCCGAAAGCGCTGCTGAAAATCGCTATCGTTCGAGTAATCCTCATGCAAGACCTTGATCGCAACGGATCGCTCCAACATCAAATCACGCGCCCGGAAGACATCTGACATGCCTCCCGAGCCGAGGCGCTCAAGCAGTTGGTAACGATTGTTAAGTAGCATCCCTTCGTTCATTGCAAAAAGATTATACCAGCCCCCTCCCCAGCCCTCCCCAATTCACAATAATTAATTTGGAACTACAAGAAAAAATTCTTTGTGAATTTGGGGGACGGGTGAGGCCGGGGGGTTATAATGCCTCGCATGCGTAGCGCCGTAGTTGTATATAACCCTACCGCAGGCCGATTTTCTGTGAAGCCCTTCATCAAGACTGCCGTGCAGCAGTTGGAATCCGCCGGATGGCAGGTGGATGCAGAGGAAACAAAGAGCGGTGAGCACACTGTCGAGCTGGCCAGACAGGCCGCGGCGGAGAAGAAGGACGCGGTCTTCGCAGTCGGTGGAGATGGCACGATCGGTAATGTTGTCAACGGCCTGGTCGGCTCCGAAACCGCGTTGGGAGTCCTGCCTGCGGGCACGGCGAATGTCTGGAGCATCGAGTTGGGGCTACGTCCCTTTACATGGACTCGTCCGTGGGTGCTTCGTAAAAATGTATCGATCCTCGCAAATGCTCCTTGCCATCGCGTGGATGTGGGCCTGTGCAACCAGGTCTCGTTTATGATGTGGGCAGGTATTGGCCTGGACGCGATGGCCATTCAATCGCTCGAGCCGCGCATCCGGCTGGATAAATTCTTTGCCATGCCGGAGTACACCGTGTCGGCCATCTGGCAGGCTGCCCAGTGGAGCGGACTGAAAATGCGTTGGTGGACAGACGAGCATGAAGTGGAAGGGCATTTTATTCTTGCCGTTGCCACCAATATCCGGCATTACATGGGCGGGCTCTCGAACCTTTCACCTGATGCCTACATCAACGATGGACTCCTGGATCTATGGTTATTCAGCGGGAACAATCTTGGTGATGCTTTACGTCATGCTTATGATCTCTGGCGCGGCACACATGTCACCTCAGATGCTGCCCAGCGCATTCCATTCCGCAGTCTGCGCGTGGAAGCCGACGCGCCGTACTGGATTCAGACCGATGGTGAAGCGCGTGGCACAACGCAAATTGCAGAGATCAGTGTTCAGCCTCAGGCGCTTAAGCTCCTCATGCCGCCTGCCGGAATGGACTTGTTAAGACTGAATCATCATCTCAAGGAAACGCAATGAGTGTTCGCGAACTGTTCAACAAATGGGTCATTATCGGAGCGCTGGTTCTGGCGGGCTTTTTGATCCTGATCACGGCCATCGCCATCGGGTTGACTGCTGCAGCTCCTACCTCCGATATCGGATTCGTTCCCGCCAATCTGACCGTGATCCCCGCGCCCACGGGCACATCCGGCGCGCCGCCCACACCGACCATTGACCCCTTTGCCACGCCTACCGCCCCGGCCGGCATTGCGATCGGCAACTACGCACAGATCACCGGCACCGAAGGCCAGGGTCTGCGCATCCGCGCCGCACCTGGCTTGGACGGTGAGTTCCAATTTCTTGCGTATGACTCGGAAGTGTTCGTGGTTCAGGACGGCCCGCGTGAAGTGGATGGATATGTGTGGTGGTATCTCGTTGCTCCGTATGACGAGACGCGCGTGGGCTGGGCCGCCGCAGACTTTCTAACGTATGTTCCGGCACCAGAATAAATTAAGCGGAGTCAACGACTCCAGTCATTGAATCTTCAAAGTCTGGAGACTTTGACTCCATGGATGGAAAGATGAACGAAAAACCAACCGGTATCACTGCCAATAAAAAGACCAGAGAATTCACAATTACCTGGAGTGACAATCACACCAGTGTTTATCCATTTGAATTGCTGCGCGCGGCCTGTCCCTGTGCCTCCTGCCGCGGCGGACACGAGAACATGCGATCAGAACCAGATGCGGATGTGTTCGATATCAAGCTGGGGGATACTCCATCCACGCGGATCAGCAATGTCGTTGCTGTTGGCTCCTACGCGCTGACCATCGTCTGGGAGGATGGGCACGATTATGGAATCTATAACTGGCATTACCTGCGCGCGTTATGCCCCTGCCCGGAAGATCGAGCAAAGTATGG
>DATHTL010000028.1:0-2913 GCA_035463255.1 Anaerolineales bacterium
TGGTAAATCCCCAATCATGCAATTGTTCACCGTTATCACCTAAGCCAGCCTCCGGACGAGCATTGGCGGCGGTAATAAAACCATCCAGGGACATACTGACATCAAAGATAACTTTTCCCATAACAACTCCGTTGGTCAATCATTGATCGGTTAATGGAATTGTATCTCCCTGTAAATGATTATGCTAGCTGCGCCCAACGGCTCGCGTTAGTGGCAGGTGGGAGGGCTGAGACTCGCCGTCGAAACGGAGCAAACTTGAAACCAGGAAATAGCTCAAAAAACGCGCCGCGTACCCACCTGTCCACTGCACGCTGTGTTGGGCGGATTTTGCTCATCAGGCATTAGTGCGAATCTCAATAATGTCAGAATGTTCATAGGTTCCATCAAAATGCTGCAGATGATCCAGTATGATCTGAACAGCATCGGTATTTACAATATGCAAGGCTTTGCCATCCTCAGCGGCATGCGGGTAGATTTGCCAACCGACTGGTGAACCGCCGATCTGAGCCAAGCGTTGAAAGAACTCTTCTGTATATCCTGGTTTTGGCCCACCACCAAAATAGAAAATCTTCATCTGTCATCTCCTGTTGCAGATAGTCGAGATATAGTTCGCAGGTAGCCAGATCAAATTACAAATTTATCTTTGCTGGAAAGGGTTTTAGGTCTGTAAACAAAAATCACGACAACTGCCCAAACTATGACAATGATGCTGACTACTGTGGCAAGCAAGCCATTACCCGCATTAGAGGATGTCATGTAATTGAAGCAGCCATGAAAAACGGCTGCAATCAGGATGCTGCCCTCTGTGCTATTCAACAACCAGGTGAATACAATTGCTCCCATATATAGTGCGATGACCCATCCAGCGGTGATGGCAGGATCAAATAAATAGAAGAACAGCGGCAAATGCCACAATGCCCAGAAGATGGTGAGAATCAGTGTTGCGTAAAGTGCATTGTGGTCTTTCTGTAAGCGAGGAAGAGCAAATCCGCGCCAGCCGATTTCTTCTCCAAAACCGGAGGTCACAATCCAGAGGAAGAGTGCACCTATTCCTAAGGGAGGCAGAAAAGGAACTACTCCTAACTCGGAAAGGGAGATCTTGTTGTCGGTGAACAAGTTCATGGCCAGAACCATGAGAAAACCCATAATAACAGGGGACCAAGCTGCGAGCCACCAAATTCCTCCTACCTGCCACTTGGTAATTCGTGCCCATAATTCCTTTAACCCTTCTTGCCCCTGAGTTACCCAGGTGACAATCAAGGCAGAAAGCATGGGTCCGTAAGACAGAAAAGAATGAACCCATTGGGGAAATATCGGTTGGATAATTCCTTGTTTAGCAAGGGCGAGGGGAATTTCGATTGCCCATGAAATTGCGCAAGCGAGAACGAAATAGGCAACGAGATTCCTGGAATTCTTAGATGTGGCTGTTTTGTGTTCCATGTTGCAGTTCCTTCAATAATACTATTCTGCAGCTACGCCCAACGGCTCGCGTTACTGGCGGCTGGTGGAGAACCAAGCTGAGAAACGGGAACTGCCTCTCGCTCAGAAAAACGCCAAAAAACGCGGCGCATACCAGCCGTCCAGTGCACGCTGTGTTGGGCGGCACTTTAAGCCAACGATTTTCTCATTCTCAAGAGCGGAACTCCTGCGCCTCCGCGGTCATCGATGATTTCTTCATAAGGTTCAAATCCGCAAGCACGATAGAGTGGTTCTCCCGACAAGGTTGCTACTAGTTCCATCTTTGTGAAACCTTCGGTTTTGGCAGCCTCTTCACACAGGGAAATAATTAGTCGTCCTATTCCTTTACGCGTGTGCTTAGGATGAGTGTACATTGCGCGAATGCGTGCGGCGTCTTTCGATGGGTCAAGGAGAGTAGCACTTCGCCCTGGTGTTTGATCTCCGCCATACATGGTTGCACGACGACTCCATCCGCCACATCCTGCGAATTGACCATCGACTTCGACAATAAAATACGTTCCATCATCGATAAGTTGAGTATCGAGCCCCATGATTGCGCGGCTGGATGCAATCTGACTTTCATCTAGAAATGACTTTTGATTTTCAGATATGGCTGCATCCATTAATGCTTTGAGCGCTTTAAGGTCTTCGCGTCGAGCAATACGATGGGTCAACGTGTCATTCGTCATGGTTACTCTCCTCCTTTTACATTAAAGACTACACGGATTCTACTTCAGAAGATTGTTTTGGATGAGAGCATTTGGTTTACGACTTGTTTCTCCCAGCGATTTTTTGAATTTGCCGCCCAACGGTGAGCGTTACCTGCGTGTGGGCGGGCGTGGACAATGCTTGGGAGCAGGAAAAACCCGAAGCCAGCAAAATGCTCCTAAATCGCGCGGACTCCCACACGTCAGGTGCACGCTTTGTTAGGCGCGTTTTGCTCTTCAAACTTCACACTCAATATAGTTTAAGACCCGTCACTCTTTTCGCTTGAGCAAAATGGCAGCCATGTATTTACTGTTATTGTGAAATTCACAGATAATTGTTTTCTCCTGCTCGGTACATCCTACTAACAACTTGACTTCAACATCTTTCTTCAAGTGATCTACCGTACAAACTATGGCATCTAACTTTGCCTCTGTGCATGTACCCCGCCATATGTCCAGCTCGTTTCCATCACCGCCAGAGGTTTCTTTGAGGTAACCATAGTCTAATGGATAGACGAGTGACGGATACCGTGGATGCGACGAGCCTCGGGGACGATCAATGACGAGTTCTGTTGACTGAAGTAATAAATCCAGATTTGTCCAAAACGATTCTTCCAAAAGTGGCTCCTCTCTTCATTTATCAACTACGCCTGCTTTAGTGAGCGATTGCCTTTACTCTAAGACAACTCGCAATGTTCCAAATTCGTGACCGCCGAATCTTGCTGCAATCTGCGAGGAAGCGCCTAAC
>DATHTL010000029.1:0-8079 GCA_035463255.1 Anaerolineales bacterium
TCCTCCTAATAACTATAAAAAAGATAATTCAATCTTACTGCAATTTTTAACACAGCAAGATCCAGTTTGATTTGCAACTCGTCTCAAGGAACAGCGTATAAGAAAGTGAATGAAAGCAAATCAGCCTTGCGAAGGTTTGGCTGACTCATCATAGTGGCCGACAAAACCTTCGCAAGACTTATACACTCTATTATTCAGGAGAAAGATAATGAACTCACAAGTCACAAATCTACAAAAACCCACTCTTGTCAACGTCATCGCCTGGATGACTCTGGCCAGCGGTATCGTCAACCTGTTCTGGGGCATCGGTCTTTCGCTCACTGTCATGGTGACGATCATCGGCATTGTCTGCGTGCCCTTTGCCATCCTGCCTACGGTGCTGGGCATCTTTGAGATCATCTATGCGGCAAAATTGCTGAGCAATCCACCTCAGCCTGTCCAACCCTCCACAAATATTGCCATCCTGGAAATTGTCTGTATTTTGGCCGGCAACATCTTTTCCGTGGTGGTTGGCATCCTCGCACTCGTCTTCTATAATGACATCACGGTCCGCGATTACTTTGCCCGGTTGAACGGAACGGTTGCCTCCGAGGTGCCGGTTGCGGCACTCGAACCCATAGCTCCTATCGTTCCCGCCTCCGTCGCTGAACCCGAACCGCCCTCAGTAGTCATGCCAGAAGACGTCCCCCCGGCTGAGGAGCCGCCCTTCTCCGGTGAGGAGCCTCCGAAGGGCTAACCCAAATCATCGAACTAATCAAGACTTCCGGAACAATATCCGGAAGTCTTTGCCTTCTAAGCGAATATATACATCCCGTAATTCAGATGATATTTCTCCTCTTGACTCTCGTTCCCTGAACTCATACAATGGAAATACAACAGAACAGGTAACAGGGAAGAGTTCCTTGATGTAGTAGCGACTTCAGCCGCTCGCTGGACGACTGCCCACGTGCTGACGGACGGTGTCAGGAAAGTCGTCACTACCTTGAGGACGCCGAAGGTGCAAATCTGGAACAGGCGAACCCAGATGAAACTCTCAGGCAAAAGGACCCTGTCTCCACATAAACTCTGGAAAGTTCGTTCTCCTGCATGCAACCGCAGGGACGATACCGACGGTGTAAATTTAGTTAGATAGTTAGATAGTTTCCTAGTTGGGTAGTTGGAAAACTACATCACTACAAAACTACCCAACTAGATACCTAAACGAATCTCTCAGGTCAAATTACAGAGGCGCGCGATGATTTTCGTGCGCCTTTTTGATTCGCCAATATCATTTCTCCCGAAGGAGCAACCGAACATGAACGCACCCGCCAACCTCAAATACACAAAGTCTGATGAATGGTTCAACCCCGAGACCGGAGCCATGGGATTAAGCGATTATGCCCAGTCCCAGCTTTCCGATATCGTCTTCATGGAAATCCTTGTCGATGAAGGCGACACCATCGAAGCCGGCAAGCCGATCGCCTCCGTAGAGTCGGTCAAAGCCTCTGCGGAGATCTATGCCGCGGCCGGCGGCACAGTGACCGCGGTGAACAAGGAACTTTCCAACAAGCCGGAAACACTTAACTCTGACCCCTACGGGGAGGGTTGGATGGTGAAAGTCGAAGGCGGTACAGCCGGCGAAACCATGGACTCGGCTGCGTATGAGAAGTATTGTGAGGAGCGTTAGCATTAGTCGGCTGGTCGCTCGTCTACTTGTCCGCTAGTCACGCGACAAGGAGACTAGAGGACTAGCGACTAGGAGACAAATTATGACCTATATCCCAATTTCCCCCAAAGAACGGGATGCGATGCTGGAGACCATCGGCGTAAAGTCGCTGGATGACTTGTTCGATGCGGTCCCCGAAAAACACCGCTTCCCCCAGTTGAATCTGCCCGCCGCGCTGACCGAAATGGAAGCGATGAACGAGCTTTCAAGTCTCGCACAGGCCAATGAAAATGTGCGCAGTGACTTGATCTCCTTCCTCGGCGCGGGCATGTATAACCATTACATCCCCTCGGTGGTGGATCACATCCTGCGCCGCGGTGAGTTCTACACCGCGTACACGCCGTACCAGCCGGAAATTTCCCAGGGCACACTGCAGGCAATCTTTGAGTATCAGTCCCTGATGTCTGCACTGACCGGTATGGATGTGTCGAACGCCTCGCATTATGACGGCGCGACTGCCACAGCCGAAGCGGTAAGTCTTGCCTACGCCCAGTTCCGTGGCAAACGCAAGAAAGTTGTCATCTCCCCCACCGTCCACCCGCAGTATCGCGCGGTCATCCGCACGTATACACAGGGGATGGAGCTGGAACTGGCCGGCGATGAGCAAGCGCTGATCTCCGATCTCGATGTCGCAACCGATAGCAATGACTCTTTGATCTCCCTCACCGACGATAAAACCTGTCTCGTCATCGTGCAGTATCCCGATTTCTTCGGGCGCATCTACGATTACACCAGGCTGATCGACGCCGCGCACGCCAAGGGCGCGCTGGTCTGCGTGGTTGCCAACCCCACCGCGCTGGCATTGTTCAAGACCCCCGGCTCTATGGGCGCGGACATTGTCGTCGGCGACGGGCAGCCTCTGGGCATCCCGATGTGGTACGGCGGACCGAGTGTCGGCTTCTTCACGACCCGCAAGAATTTCGTCCACAAGATGGCGGGACGCCTGGTCGGTGAAACGGTCGATAATCGCGGTCAGCGTTCTTACGTGCTTACACTCACTGCACGTGAGCAGCACATCAAGCGCGAGCGCGCCACGTCCAACATCTGCACCAATCAAGGTTTGATCGCGCTCGGTACCGCGGTTTATCTTTCTCTTCTTGGCAGAGAAGGTCTGCGCCAGGTTGCCAACCTTTGTTATCAGAAAGCACATTATGCTGCACAGCAGCTCAGCCAGATTGAAGGCATGGGCTTGTGCTTCACCGAGCCGTTCTTCCACGAGTTTGCGCTGTGCGTCAACCGCCCCGTGGCCGAGGTCAATGCGCACTTGCTCGATCACGGCATCCTCGGTGGATACGATCTAGGGCAGGACTATCCTGCACTCAAGGATCACATGCTGATCGCGGTGACCGAGATGAACAGCAAGGAAGACATCGATACGCTCGTTCAGGTCCTTTCGGAGGTAAATCATGGCTGATGTAGTCTTAAACCCTGAGGTCAAGACGGCGAAGATTGTGGAACCGACGATCTTCGACTTATCCTCCCCGGGACGCACTGGGGTAACGATGCCCGCTTCCGACGTCCCGGAGACGCCACTGCCCTCCGAGGAGCTGCTTCGCTCCGACCTGCCTATGCCCGAGCTCGCCGAAGTGGATGTGGTCCGTCACTATATGCATCTCAGCAAGTTCAACTACAGCGTGGACAGCGGCTTTTATCCCATCGGCTCGTGCACGATGAAGTACAACCCGAAGATCAACGAAGACACCTGCCGGCTGCCGGGATTTTTGTACACACATCCCTTGCAGCCGATTGAAACTGTGCAGGGCAACCTGCTGTTGATGTACCAATTGCAGGAATGGCTGAAAGAGATCGCTGGCTTCGCCGCGGTGACGTTGCAGCCCGCTGCCGGCGCACATGGAGAATTCACCGGCGTCTTGATGATGCGCGCCTATCACAAATCACGCGGCGACACCAAACGCACGAAGATGCTCATCCCGGATGCCGCCCACGGGACCAATCCGGCCTCAGTCGGCATGATGGGCATGACCGTTGTCACGATTCCTTCTAACGAGCGCGGCAACGTGGATCTCAAAGCTCTCGAAGCCGCCTGCGATGACACCGTCGTTGGCATGATGCTGACGAACCCCAACACGCTGGGTCTCTTCGATGAACACATCGAAAAGGTCATCGAGCTGGTGCACGGCTGTGGCGGCTTGATGTACGGCGACGGCGCAAACCTGAACGCACTGCTTGGCATCGTCCGCCCCGGCGACCTGGGCTTCGACGTGATGCACTTCAACCTGCACAAGACCTTTGCAGTCCCGCACGGCGGCGGCGGACCGGGGGTAGGTCCCGTCGGTGTGGCCGCCCATCTGGCAGACTTTTTGCCTGAGCCACTGGTTGGCATCATCGAGCAGGGCGACGATGAACAGCCCCCGCTCTATGGCTTCGTCAAACCCGCTAAATCCATTGGGCGCATGAAAGCTTTCCACGGGCATTTCGGCGGCGGCTTTGTTCGCTCCTTTACTTATATTGCCATGCACGGACCGGATGGGCTCAAGGACATCGCGCAATATGCAGTGCTGAATGCCAACTATTTGCAGGCCCGCTTGCGCGACACATACCGTGTCCCGTTTGACCGTATCTGCATGCATGAGTTTGTGGCCGAAGGACGCTTCAAAGATAGCGACGTGCGTGCCCTCGACATCTCCAAGCGCCTGATGGACTACAACTTCCACCCACCCACAAATTACTTCCCGCTCATCGTCCACGAAGCGCTGATGATCGAACCGACCGAAACAGAGAACAAGGACACGCTCGATGCCTTCGCCGACGCGCTGATCAAGATCGCGGAAGAAGCCAAGACCCAACCTGACCTGCTCCATAATGCCCCGAGCATAACTCAATTCGGCAGGATGGATGAGGTCAAGGCGGCGAGAGAGCTAGTGTTGTGCTGCTGGCTGCCAGAGGATTATATTAAGGAAGTATCGGCAGAGTAATCAGCAAACAGTTTTCAGTACAACCAGAAAGCCTCGGAGAATCTACATCTCTGAGGCTTTTGCTTTTCCGAAAAGGACGAAAACCTTCAATGAAAATGTAACCTTTTACTTGTTGAAATTGATACTCGGTAGACGTATACTGAATATGGGCAAATTAGATATTGATGGGCAGATTCGAGATTTTAGATAAAACCCAAATGTTAATTGAATAAAGCCCGTTCTTGATTTTTACCAGGGAATCGAACCGACGTTCCCACACGACCCAGGAGGTGCAAAATGAAACGTCGAACGCTGATGATCATTATTGTGATTCTCTCTTTGCTGCTTATCGTTGTTCCTGCAAACGCGTCAACCCTCGACGTGGATCGGGCGGCCGATCTGAGGAACTCTTCTCCAGTTCAAAAATCGTCTAATAATAGTCTGGCAGATATGATCAACACATTGCCAGAGGGCTTTCATGAATTCCATTTCGAGGGCAGACAAAACCAATTTTCCTGTCTTGCCGTAGGCTGGACTGCCGATCCGGATGATCGAGACGCGGACCTGAACGTCCGTGTTTTCTCGGATGGCGTGGAAGTAGCGCAAACAGTCGCTGGAATGTTCCGGCAGGATCTGGAAGATGCGGGCGTTTGTGAGGGTGGCACATGCCATTTCAGCGTAGATCTATGGGGCCTGATCTCGCCGGACGTGGACCACCTCATCACGGTCCAGGCACAGGATGCCCAGACAGGCGAATGGGTCGACCTCTCCACAACGCCCCGGACCTTGCATTGCTTCGAAGACAATTTCCCGCTGGAAGGCTATCATGACGCCTGGGAAGGCCTCCAGAATCCCTTTTTCTGCGTGGCCGAGGGGTGGGCGATCGATCAAAACGATCGCGACCTGGATCTGACCGTGCGGGTGCTGTCGGACGGCGCGGAAGTGGCGCAGACGGTATCCGGCCGGTACCGTCCGGACCTCGAGGAGGCGGGGGTGTGCCCGGGTGGAACGTGCAGCTTCTATGTGCACCTGGCCGGCCTGATCTCACCCGGGGTGGATCATTTGATCACCGTGCAGGCGCAGGACGCGCAGAGCGGAGAATGGGCCGATCTCTTCAATACGCCCAAGACGCTGAACTGTCTGGATGTGGGTGCCCGGCCGATCGCTATCGATGGCTTCGGCGATGGCGGTAACTTCGCCATCGAAGCGCTGGAAGTGTTCAAAGGGAAGCTCTACGCAGGAGCGTCGAATTTTGGGGCGGGAGCCACTATCTGGCGGAGTGGTAACGGTGGAACCTGGACGCAGGTGACCGAGCCGGGCTTCGGCAGCGCCTACGGGGCCAACAACGGTATTGTCTTCGATATGTTTGTGTTCCAAAATCAATTGTATGCCGGCACCGGGTTCTGGGAGCCTACCACGACCGCTGGGCAGATCTGGCGTACCTCCAATGGAACCACATGGCACCAGGTTGCGGCCGATGGGCTGGGTGATCCGAATAACTCTGGCTTTACCACATTCGCGAGCTTCAAGGGAATGATCTACGCCGCAGCACTGAACCGTGCCACAGGGGCAGAGATATGGCACAGTAACACGGGTAAGTTCGGGGATTGGCAGCAAGTGGTGACCAGTGGGTTTGGGGCTGATCCTGCTTACTTCGTTATCACCAGCCTGACAGTATTTAAGGGACAGCTCTATGCCACAATTGAAGCTACACCTGGGAACGGTGCACAGGTCTGGCGATCTGCCAACGGCACAGATTGGACGCAGGTCAGCGAGGATGGCTTTGGAGACATCGACAATTACCAGACGGGTGGTGCCGCGGTGTTTCGAGGTCAACTATACGTGACCACACTTAACGATGTCACCGGCGGACAGCTGTGGAGATCGACCAATGGCACGCAGTGGCACCAGGTGGTTGGCGACGGGTTTGGGGATGCGGGCAATCGCAAGATCGAGTCGCTGGTGGTATACAATGGCGCCCTGTATGCCGTGGCGAACAACCCTGTGGCCGGCGTCGAAATCCGGCGCTCGACCGATGGCGTGAACTGGACCCAGGTCAATGTCGATGGATTTGGCGAAGGCGGCACCTTTTCTGGCCTGTGGTCCAACGGCCCAACCGTATTTCAAGGAAAGCTGCTGTTGGGTTCGAGCGGGCCATTTGGCGGAGCGATCTGGCAACTGCAGCGATAGTAAATACCAGTACCTTAAGTATTGAGCAGTGTACGATATTAAAAAGCCTTAGAGAAGGCGTCTCTGAGGCTTTTTAATATGGATGCTATGACTCTCTCAACGTTCGGCAAACCCTAATGAAGCAACTCCCACAAACAAAGGACCCACTAGTCCTTCGAACGGATTTCTCGAACCAGGCCGCCTGGGAAAAGATTCGCCAAGCAGTCGAGAAGCCGGTCGGTATTTTTCGCTTCCGCGCCAATGTGGAATTTCTCGATGATATCGAGTATGCCGGTCTCACGAAAGATGAGTTGCTGGAGCTTGTTCCCAAAAACTACAATCATAGATTCATAGCGATCGTGGATCAAGCTGCAATCTCGCATCCCGAGTATCCGCTTCTCATCGTTGACTTATTGGAAGGCTCTGGGAACGAGTTCCGCGCCATTCCATCACAGATCCAGGGCATTGAGAACAACCTGTCCATTGCGAACATGGACTTCGAAGAATTTGCCGAAGCAGTGGATGAAGATGGAATTTTCCGCGGATTCGCAATAAAATGAATCCATGACCCCCCCATCCACAGACATCGGCCGGCTGTTTACACTCCTCGAAGGAACCTGGACCGGTGAGGGCCGGGGCGCATTTCCTACGGTTCAATCATTCGATTACCGCGAAACGCTTACTTTTACACGGCGCAATGAAGATACGCTGGCGTATGAACAGCGCACCCATAAGCGTTATGATGGGCAAACCGATTGGCTGGTATCGCACTGGGAGAGTGGCTTCCTTCGAATTCTTGAGAGCGGCGAATTGGAATTGACCAGCGCCCAGGTCGGCCGCAGTGAGGTGCTGGTTGGGTCAGTCATATTGCGCGGGGCAGTCATTCACATCCATCTTCTGAGCAAGATAGTTATAAATGACCCGCACATAATCTGTACGGAGCGTACCCTCGAACTAGAGGGTGATGCCCTTCACTACGAGATGCAGATGCAAACGACAAAGGTCGATCGGCTCACACCCCATCTGAAAATCACTCTACAGCGGGTCAAGTAACCGAAGGCCTTCGAGTTCTCCGGCTGTGGAATTTGGAGGTCTTCATTGATTTTCCCTGTTACGATTCGGGGGTCTCCTGGCACTTACTCATGTGTGCACACCATTCCAGGAGATGTATGACGACCCTCATGACCTTATCACAAACCCAATACTCGTCGCTGGATGATGCCCGCCTGGCAGAGCAAGCCCGCGCCGATCCTGAAGCTTTCGCCGAACTGTACCGCCGTCACGTCCGGA
>DATHTL010000030.1:0-14308 GCA_035463255.1 Anaerolineales bacterium
CCTTCCCATACAATTCCTGCAGGGCTTGTGTGATGGCCTTCGCCGCACTACGATGTCCATAGCCATAATCGGCAGTTAAAATGAGGATACGTTTCATACTTCTCTCCAAAAGGTACTTATCTATTTATTTGTATCTGTTCAGAGGATACTTGTCAGAGCATTGGCTGTCATGAATCCAAAGTGTTATTAAAGTGTCATTTGCTCTTGTTCTCGCGAGGAGGCCAACGCCCAGATCTGTTCGGCGATATCGAACGCAGCCCGCGGGCGTCCCAATCGACGGGCATTTTGCACCTGCTGTCCATAAAGGACCCGGTCGTTTTCCAGCCAATGACACATGGCTTCCAGAACTTCTGTCGGATCGTTGGCAAGTACCCCTGCATCGCCTGAGACCACGTAGTTCGCATTGCCGGTTTCCTGGCCGGGGATAACATCCACCAGGATCATGGGCAGCCCGCACGCCAACGACTCAGAGACGGTTAACCCCCCGGCTTTCCCCAGCACACAATCCGCGCCCCTCATGAAGGTTCCCATTTCGGTAACGAAATCATAAACATGTGCTTCCACATGCCATTCGGTTTCCTGGCAGCGTTGGTAGAACTCCTGGTCACCACCCGCGGCAATGACCAGCTGCAGAGGGAATCCGGAATGGTTGAGCACCCGCAGGGCATCATAAAGATGCTCGACGCGCTTGCTGCCAATTGCGAGCACGGTGAAGAGATCTTCTCGCCATCCCAGGCTCCTGCGGATTGCGGCCTGATCCTGGCTGCCTTGTAGGAGCTCGTGGCGGACCGGGATACCGATGATCTTCACCTTTTCCGCCGGCAGGCCCGCCTCGATTGCCAGGTTATAGGCCGTTTGGGTGGGTACCACGCATAGATCGGCGACAGGATGGAACCACAACGATTGCAGGGTTTCCAGGTCTGTGACAACGGTCAGCAATGGAATATGCCGGTCTTCCAGGGCAAAGACCGCCGATAAAATGCCCTGGTAGAACAGATAGGTGCAGACGATAACATCGGGCTGTTTCTCACGGATGAGGTCGCGTAGGATATTCAACAGCATCAGGGTCCAGCTGCCTTTAAGCAGGAGCCCTGCCAATCGGGTTTCACTGGCGCGGTATCCCAGCTTATACAGCTCAGGCGCCTCTCGAACGATTTTGTCGTAACCGTTCTCTCCATCACGCAAGAAGGCCGGGGCGCGAGGATCATCCAGCGGATTGACAATTTCCACCATGCAATCCTCTCCATGTGTTTCTTGCAGCGCTTGTGTAATGGCCTTCGCGGCACTGCGATGGCCATAACCGTAATCGGCAGTCAAAATCAGGATACGTTTCATATTCTCTCCAAAAGATATTTGTCTGTTAATGTGGAACCATGCAAAGGATACATGCCAGGGCATCGCCTGTCATGAATCCAAAGTGTTATGAAAGTGTCAATTCAGGGGCATAGCAAAGAAGTGGAATATCCGCTTTAGCCACAGACACGTGCACCCCGCATAGAACGACACTGCGCTGCGGATGCAGTGCAGTGTCGTTCTATGCGGGGCAGGTGGCAGATGTGTGGCTAGCCCGCGGAGCTAACCACTTTGTGATTTAGTATGAAAAATCAGGGGATCAAGCCCAGTTGCCGCGCTCTCGAAACGGCATGAGTCCGTTTCTTCACTTCAAGCTTGGTGTAAATGTTATAGGCATGGCGCTTGACGGTGTTCAGCGCCAGATACAATTCGGCCGAGATTTCCTGGTTGGATTTGCCCTGGGCAATCAGAGCCAGCACTTCCATCTCGCGTGCCGAGAGGGAAATGGGAAAGCCATCTTCCAGGTGGGCGGTCGTTGGAGCCCTTCGCTCTTCCTCTAATTGTCGATCGGCCCCTTGTTCCATCCTTGCAGGCTGAAGGGACTCCAGCAAGCTGTCGATAAATACCAGGGAGGGGAGATGACTGCCAGCTTCTTGTTGCGCGGCGCGGCACTGCCGTAGGAGATCAGCCAGGCGCCAGCCTTCATCCAGATAAAACCGCCGATAGCCTTCCGGCTCGCCCAGCGCCAGGGCGCGCAGAAGAGTCTTTGTCGCCCGTTCATTTCCAAGCGCAGATTGCGCCATCGCTTGCAGAATTAATATTTGAATTTGAGAGCTCCCCCTTTGAAACCGCTCCGCTTCGGCCAGTAGTATTCCTAACAACTCCAGGGATTGCTTTATATCGCGTGTCCGGCCGGTTTCCTGACCCCTGACCATCAGGAACCTGGCCTGGGAGAGCGCCAGATATTCAAAGATGTGATATGGATAGTTCTCTATAGCGAGCGGGGTGTTCAGATCGGGGAACCCGCCTTTTTTCCACCACTGTTCGGCAGTCACCAGATCGTCGCGCTGAACGGCTAGCCGGACTGCGAGTGCTGAACCAAGAGCATTATCCCACTGACTGGCGTCCGAACGGAGAGCCATGCGCGCGATTTCTTCGACGGCCTCCTGCGCGCCATCGATATCCCCCAGCGCCTGGCGAACGCGTGCCAGGTAAACCATGCCGCCCAGGCTGCCGAGGTACCACATGGTCTGGGTGACCTGTACGCCGCGCTCCAGGTACTCATTGGCTTCCTCCAGTACATTGCGTTCGAGCAAGATCTCGCCCGCTATGATATCGATGAATGAAGACAGTGGGTGCGGCTTGCCGTCTGGTCCAATGGCTAGATACCGCGCTTTCTGCAGTGTCTCCCACGCTTTACTGAGATGGCCCTGCACGTGTTGCACAATGGCGAGCTCGCAGGCGGCAATAATCATCACAAGCGGATTGTTCGCCTGCCGCGCGATCTGCGTCGTCCTGCGCAAGGACTCGATCGCTTTCTGGGTTTCGCCAGAAAAGAAAAGCGAAATGCTTTCTTCCAATGAAACAAGGCTGTGAAGATACACGTTGTCTTTTGAAAGATAGCGTGTCGCCTGCCGGGAGAACCGGGCGGCCTGGGTCATGTCGCCTTTCAACATTGCCAGGTAGGAATGACAGAGCGCCAGTCCGCCACGAGTTCCGGCTAGATCGACATTTTCAGGGACATCGATGCTGCCCGTCTCTTCGAGAGGTGTTGCTCCCTTCGTTTGTTTTTCAAGGCGTTCGACCGATCGCTCGACCTCATCGAGCCAGTATTGGGCAAGGTCAAGCTGCTGCGTAACGATCAGCGCCCAGGCATAGCCCAGGCTGAGAAGCGGGCGTTTGTGTGTGATTTCATCCGGGAGCCTGCCGATCCAACGCGCCAGGGCAGACATTTCTCCCCTGTTGATCATCGTCTGGACGTTCCGCTCGATCATGTCTGCCGCCCATGCCATATCCCGAGAGGCCACCGCGTGTCGAAACGCTTCATTAAAATGGCCATTCCCTTCGAGCCAGGTCGCCGCCCGCTTGTGCAGCTCCGGGATCTCGGCGGGGTTGACCTGCGCCTGTACCTGGCGCAGAAAATCGGCAAACAAGGGATGGTACCGAAACCACTCTCGTTTCTCGTCAAGCGCCGTAATGAACAGGTTGGCATGCTCGAGGCGGTTCAGCATGACCGCGCCGTATCCCGGCTGGGCGTCCGGTTTGACCACCGCTTCACATAAAGGACCGCTGAGGGTCTCCAGGATGGAACTTCTTAGCAGGAACTGGCGAACCTCGCCCGGCTGGCGGTCCAGGACCTCTTCGGCCAGGAACTCGGATAGGTAATGTGCCTTGCCCTCCAGGTTGGCCAGCAGGGTCGCCGGATCGGCCTGGTCTTTGAGAGAGATCGCTGCCATTTGCAGGGACGTGATCCAGCCATCCGTGCGCTCTTCCAACGCCTGAACCGTCTCGGGTGGGATCTCCAACCCGGCCGCCTCCTGGAAATACTGCCCCACCTCTTCGCCGGTAAAACGCAGATCATCCATACCCAACTCAACCACCCGGCCCTTGGCGCGCAGAAAGACCAGATCCAGCTCAGGCTCGCTGCGGCTGGCGATGACCATGTGCAGGTTGGACGGAGAGTGTTTGAGAGCGAAGTCGAGTCTCTGTAGAATCGTCGAATTTTCCAGGGTATGGAAATCATCGAGCACCAGGACCCCTTCCTTCGGAAGGACAGAAAGCTCGTTAATCAATAGCGTCAATCCAGTTTTCCATCCGTCGTCCTTGGGGGATTCGAGCAGATCCAATGCTTCCTCCCCCAACCCCGGCTCGAGGGTTTGCAGTGCACCAATTACATAGCGGATAAAGCGGCTGAGATCGTTATCGTCGCTGTCTACGGTCAGCCAGGCAACGGGCAGAGTGGTTTCTTTTGTCCATTCGATCAGGAGATTGGTTTTTCCAAAGCCAGCCGGCGCAGCCAGCAGGGTCAGCGGTCCCCTCACCCCCTGATGGATCCGCTCCGTCAGCCGGGGCCGGTGGACGAATTCTCCCGGCAGCCGGGGAATAGAGATCTTTGTCTTGAGCAGCGGCGTTCTTAGTTCGGTAACCGGATGGGAGAGCATTTGCTCCTCTTTCCTTCTGGGCTCTACAATGTGGGATGAAAAATTGTTAAGTGTGAAGTGCCTGTCTTCATTAAACCACATTCTGTAGTGGTCATGAGATGCTGTCAACCTGACTTCTCGCGGATGGATCCTCGCGGTACATTTCCTAGGGTATTCAGCAGGGAGATGTCAAGCCACTATTGTTGAGCAACCCACTGCTTTTTCTCGCCCCGCATATCATCTGGTAATGCCAATCCGACACGGTGATGAGACATCTCACCATTGGGAGTGATGTTGGCAATCATGAGCGCGGCTGCATCCGCATAGGGAACACTTATCTCGCGGATGAGGTCGCTGAAGAACGGCAATGACGAGCCTTCCGGCCGCAACCCTGCAAACGCCGGCACTTCTACTGGAAGTCGATCCAGCGAGATCCGCACTCGATCCAGGCCTACAGGTGACCGAGCAACCATTGGGCCCGGACACAGGATTCGCCAGTCGAGTGTGGTTCGACGGATGCGGTCAAAATTGACGCGGTGAGGCCAATACGTTGAACTTAACACCGGGAGATCAACCCCTCTTCGCCCACTTTCGTCCATATCCAGTAGGGCTGCCCCTGCCAAAAACCAGCAGACAGGTCGCTCTCTCTCCTGTATCGATTCGAGACTGGTCACGATGCGATCCGTGAGGTCAACAAAGATTTGTCCTTGTGTCACATAACCTGCTGTATTAATCACCGCATCGTGGGTTCGAAAAACGGTCACCAAAGCCGATGTAGACATCTCAGCCAGATCGGCTTTATATACAACGACTTTCTTTTGAATATCTGCCGGTAATTTCGATGGCGTTCGTACCAGGACGGATACGTTGTGGTTTGTCGAAACGGCCTGTTGAACGACATGTCTTCCAAGAGAGCCTGTTGCGCCAAGGATCAGTATTTTAGACATTGATGGACTCGACATTCAGGTTGAGCTTTATTTGTGGTCAACCATGCATGTGCGACTTTCGAAATTTATTTCATTGGAACTATTCTGAAAATCAGGTGAAACTCGGCTGTTTCATCCGCCGGAATCCTTTGATTTAGACGTACGCTGAAACTAATGTCCAGCGCCCAATCACCACAAACATGGAGAGCGCCAGCAATACGATATTTAAAGGAATCACTTGGTATTCCTTCTTCGGCAAATGCTCCTTGAAGATTGCCAGCAGCTGGATCAGCGTCAGCCCAATTCCTGCCAGAACTGTCAACCACGGCAGGATCCTGGTCACCAGCGGCAGGATCAGTCCCAGCGCGCCGAGCACTTCAGCGGTCCCAACGAAGCGGATGTAATGATCCGGCTGTCCGTGCGCCCAGGTCATCTGTGGGTTCTCACGCACCTTGGCCGGTTGAAACATCTTCATGTTCCCTACCGCCAAATACATGACGGCGAGCAACCCCTGTGCAATCCATAATGCGATATTCATTTTGAAACTCCTTAGAAAACATTATGGACAAGCATATCCATCAGAGAAATGGTTGTCATGGCACCTAAGTGCCATAAAAGTGCCAATTTGGGTCGGGAGGAATGATGGGAGCAACAAATCTGCGGAGGTCTCTAGGGTATCCCCTCAGCAATGTAGAGCCTGCGTTAAATATTCTGAAGCTTATCTCTTTCTTCCGCCTGGTTTGGGGGCTTTGAAAACTTCTTCTGGTCTGGAATGCTACTTTAATAGCACTTTGGATTCATGACAGGCAAGCGCCTGCTGGATATGCTTTAGATCATTGATTTTTAGTGACCAGGCCGTGTGCAACTTGCCCTGGCAAAAACACAGTCATTTATAGAAGTGAGCCTGCATGCAATGACACAGATTACCTTTCCAAAAGATTTTATCTGGGGCTGCGCCGCCTCGGCGTATCAAGTTGAAGGCGCCTGGAATGAGGATGGCAAGGGACCTTCTATTTGGGATTCATTCACGCAGACACCGGGGAAGATTGCCGATGGTACAAGCGGAGATATAGCAACCGATCATTACCACCGTTACAAAGAGGATGTGGCGTTGATGGCAGAGGTAGGATTACACGCTTACCGTTTTTCCACGGCGTGGTCACGTATCCTGCCCGAGGGAATTGGCCTCGTGAATCAAAAGGGATTGGACTTTTACGATCGCCTCGTGGATGCGCTACTCGCCAAGAACATCGAACCTTATGTATGCCTATATCACTTTGATCTGCCTCTGGCGCTCCATAAAAGAGGTGGTTGGACGAAACGCGAAACCGCCAATTATTTTGCGGAATACGCGTGTATCGTTGTCGAACGGCTTTCCGATCGGGTGAGAACCTTTTTTACACATAACGAACCCTGGGTGGCTGCTACCTCGGGATATTTGCTTGGTCGACACGCACCCGGGCAGAAGAACCCGATTGCTATGTTCAAAGCCTTTCATCATATGCTGCTCTCACACGGGTTCGCGATGGACTCGATTCGCTCTGCGGCCCGCCGGCCTGTCAAAATCGGAATCATACTCAACCTCGCACCCATTTATCCGGGTTCCAATGATCGCAGAGATATTGCCTGGGCAAGGCGTGCTGACACGGTGGTCAACCGCGCCGCACTCGATCCGCTTCTCAAAGGCACATCTCCGCTACAAGAGTCTTCTCTCGGAAGGGCGTTCAGTATGCTGTTTGTAAAACCCGGTGACCTGGAAAAGATCAATCGTCTCGATCTACTCGGCGTGAATTACTACTCCCGCTCGGTGGTAACGCACAATCCGCGACTGCCCTTCATTCCTACGAGACCGGTCAAGGTGGAAGGCGGAGAACACTCGATGATGTGGGAGATCTATCCGAAAGGGATCTATGACATGTTGACGCGCATTTGGAAGAAGTACAGTCCAAGCTGCGAGATCATGATCACAGAGAACGGGGTCCCTCTGGCGGATACTGTGGATGCCGATGGATGCGTGCAGGACGAAATCCGCATCGGCTTCATCAAAGAGCACCTGATGCAAATCCATTTAGCCATGCAGAGCGGTGTACCCGTGAAAGGATATTTGCACTGGTCTTTCCTGGATAACTTTGAATGGGCACTTGGATATACCCCGCGCTTCGGCCAGGTCCATATCGATTACAGCACTCTTGAGCGTACCATGAAGGAGAGTGGCAGGTGGTTCCAGCGAGTCATTCAGGCGAATGGATTCCCACGCGAGAATGGGTAACCAAAAATGAAACATCAGTGTAACAAGAACTTCATCAATCCAATCAAGGCTCCGATGCCCGTGGTGAAAAACCCACTCAACAAGACTCGCCATCTTGACGCATGTAAGAGGTGGCCAACTTGTAATCCGAAAGCGAAAAGGGTAAGGTAGATCGCGTACTTGGCGATGATGAGCGCGGTCTCTATGGAATACAATCCTGCCCCGGAAAGGAGGATCACCAGGGTGGGAAGATTTGCTGTCAAAAGAATGGGACGGGTGTCATGCCAAATCTCCATGATCTCTTGACGATCCAATCTCTTTTGCCCCGCAATGGTTTCTGCAATGGTCGCACTATAGGTTTCCGCCATGGCAATCACCAAAACAGTTCCAAACAAGATCCCAGCAGCTTTCCATGCGGTCGGGGGATGTTCTTCCATGATAAGCAATACGGCCAGCACCGAAATCAAACCATAAATGGCCTTCGCTACAAAGTCCTTGTCAAACATTTTATCCATGATTTCCCTTCCAAATCGTTAGGATGATGAACTGTGTTGGAACCCGGCGAGTGCTTGAGCAAAATGTCCATCCCCCAAAGTCACACTCCAAAATGCCCTTGCCATTGGTTCCATTGAGTTAGCCTTTTGGCGATTTGATGAACGCGGTATTCGTAAAGGCTTGAGGGTGGTCATGGGTAATGATACGCCAGTTTTTACGTGAAAAGAGAAGAATGGATTAGAAGAGTTTGAAAATTCTCCTGTCTGGAATGCTACCTTACCAGTATTTTGGATTCATGACATGCAAGGGCCGCCTGGATATGCTTTAGATTGCTTCAGAAGAACGCCCAATGTTGATTTATCGAAGGATGAGTCTTAAAGCAAGCTCCTACCTGTACATGTAGTAAGGGGATACTGGCCTAAAAAAACTACTTGATGAAGTTTTCATCAAGTAGTTTATAAAAGCGGTCCCGACGGGAAATGAACCGGCGGAGCGTAAATACTGTTTGAAGTCCAGCTCTTTCTGAACACAATATCTTTACTGAGATTTGTATGTCTCGGTGATTGTATAGTGTCTATTTTGGTATGTCAAGCAATCTTCGGTTAATACGTCAAAGTCGAGACAATTGTCCACGAATGTCCAAACAGCTCGACTTTTAGTTGGCGCCACTTCAGCAGACGTCCTGATGGATGGCGATACGGGATGGTCTTTCTCTAAACAATCCAGATCGCCCCTCTTTATGATATTTCTGTTTCCAACGGTAAAACGTTGAACAGGAGCAGTTGATTTTTCTCTAGACCTTTGTCAAACCAAAATGATCTTCATGCTCAGGTCCGACTTTTAGACACAAACTCACTCAACTCAGCGCGAGCGCGATCGCCTGTTCTGTGGTCAGTGTCGCGCCTTTCGCCCATGCCAATTCATATACTACATCTCCAATCTGAGCGCGTAGTCTCGTCAAAGCATCCTCATTTGCCTGCTGGTTTACTTGCTCAACTGGCGCTCCAATGCGGGTCCGCAAGGTTTCGGCTGCCGCCAGAAGTTGGACCGCTCGTTCGTAACGTTTTTCGATCTCGTCAACGTCAGCGATAAACTCAAACGAATAGGCATAGCCTCGCTGCAGACCTAACTCGTGGCGTATGCGCAATGCGTCGCAGAATAATGCCCTGGCGCGAGCATAGTCACCAAGTTCAAAAGCGAAACCTCCCAGGTTTTGAATGGCGGTGGCAACGCCGCGCCGGTAGCCGAGCGATCGGTAGATATCCAGGCATTCCTCCTGTGCCGATTGACCTGCAGTATATTCATGAATTCCCCCCAGCGCTCCCGCAAGCCGGTTGAGAGCTGTTGCGAGTTCAAACGGTTTATCTAGCTCGCGCCACAGCGCTACGCTTGGAAGGACATATTGAATGGCTGTTTCAAACTCGCCTGCATGAAAGGCAATTGATCCCAGTAAATATTTGGCTTTCGCTATCCCAATCGTATAAGGCGTTTGCTCAGCCATCTGGAGCGTTTCTTCAACTTGGACTTGCAGACTCGCCTGTTCACCAGCCAATTCAGCCAATTCGTAATACTTCAAACGAGCATCGATCTCGCCCCGCTGATCGCCGAGCTGCTGAAATAGCTCTTGCGCTTGCCGGGCACACTGCAACCCATACGCGAAATCAGTGATTGCCGAGGACAAATCAGCCGCAGCCAGCAAGGCACGTCCTCGCTGGAGCGAAACCAATTCCTGTGTTCGCTCCAACGCGCGCTGCAGCCAGCGGCGACCCTCCTGGAAAAACCCACCCAGTTCCCATAAATTCAGTTCCGTGCCCAACTGCGCAACCATTACAAGCGCCTGCTCGTGATCGTGAACGAGCAACCATTCGAACGCTCGTCGCACGTTATCGTGATCGTCCTGGACGGTATGCAGCCGCTCAGGCAAGGTCCGGCCGGCCCGGTTCTCCGCTGCCCGGGAGATAAGTTGTGCATAATACCGGGCATGGCGTTCCAACACATCGGGCTCTTGATCGCTGCCGCGTAAATACTCCTGCGCAAACTGGCGGATGGTCTCGTGCATCCCGTAGCGCCGGCGTTCGGCATCAGCCCCAAAAACCACCAGCGAGTGGTCAACCAGTTCGGCGAGAACCTCGGCGCATGGCTCCCCAGGCGCGCTGACCGCCTCAGCGGCTTCCAATGTCCAGCCTCCGGCAAAGATCGATAACCGGAGCAAGACCGAGCGTGCTTGGGTATTTAAGAGTCCGTAAGACCAGTCAATCAGGGTATGCAAGGTGCGCTGGCGTGGTATGGTGTCACCCTCCCTCTTATTCAGCCAGGCGAAGCGTTGGTCCAGCCGTGCGGCGATCGCTTCGATGGGCAGTGCGCGGGTTTGCGCGGCGGCGATTTCGACCGCCAGCGGGATACCGTCAAGCTGTTGGCAGATACGAACGATTGGCAGAACATTCGCGTCGCTGAGCTTGAATCGCAGCAGCGACTGCGCGGCGCGGTCTGTAAACAGTTGAACCGAGTCAAAGTTCAACGCATCCGCAACCGTGAGTCGTTCCGTGTCATTGACTGCGGGGATCGCAAATGGTTCCAGCCGGACTACATGTTCCTCGTCAATGTGAAGCGGGATGCGGCTCGTCGCAAGTACGGTCAGCCCTTCGGCATCGCGGCAGAGCATTTGGATGAGTCGCGCACATGCTTTCACCAGGTGTTCGCAATTATCCAGCACAAGGAGCATGGTTTTGCCGCGCAGGTAATCCAATATTGCCCCCGTGGATGATCGGCCGGTTGGCAAACGCAGCGCCGCCGCGACCGCGTCGTCCACGGACATTTCATCAGTAACCCCAGTTAATTCAACGAAGCAGATGTCATGGGCGAAAACGCCTGCCATGCGGTGGGCAACTTCGATTGCGAGGCGGGTCTTGCCGACGCCGCCCGGTCCTGCCAATGTCACCAGCCTGACCGTTCGGCGCGACAGAAAATCGACCAGGCGCGCAGATTCTTGCTGTCGCCCAAAAAAGCGCGTCAGAACGGGTGGCAGATCAACGTGCGTGGCATGCGACTCGAACAGCGCTCGGGCGCGGATCTGTTCGGCAAGCGTCACGGTTTCAATGGCGGGTGCCAGGCCAAGCTCGGTTGCCAGCACGCGGCGGAATGTCTCGTATGCATCCAGTGCGGCACTGCGCTGATCCACGCTCGCAAGTACCCGCATTAATTGTCGGTAGGCGGATTCGCTCAGTGGGTTGAGTTGGAGCAGGCGGCGCACATAGGTTTCCGCTTCCGCTTTGTTGCCGGCACGTTCGTGGAACTCAGCCAGTTGTTCCAGCGCAGCGATGATTTGCAAGTGCAGGCGCTCTCGCTGCAACAAGAGCCACTCGTCATAGGCCGGGCAATCCGGGAGAGAAAAACCATCCAAAAAAGGTCCACGCACCAGTGTCATAGCCTGGGCCAGTCGACCAGCGCATTCGACGCAATCCTGCGGTTGCCCGGGATGCGCGTGGGTACGGCAAGCTTCGATCAGGTTTCGAAAGAGGTTTACATCCAGCTCGTACCTGCTAAGGGGGTCGAACTGCAAATCGAGGCGGTTCGAGATCAGGTAAGGCTGAGCATCCTCCTGGGCTTTCTCAAGGTATTTTTGCAGTTGCGACCAGGTGACGCGCAGGCTGTTCTGCGCGGCAGCAGTGGAATCTTCGGGCCACAACAGGCCCAGCAGAGATTCGCGCGTGTGAGGGTGATCCACTTCGATCACCAGGTAAACGAGCAAAGCCAGCGCCTTGCGTTTCGTAATAGTGATCCCCCCTGTTTGTGGATGAGAGAGCTGGATCGGACCGAGGAAAGAGAAAATCAATTCTGACATTATAGACATAAATAATGATGAAATAATGCTCAATTCCTATACTTGTTAGTATAACGTACCAAAACGAGACCAGACCCACTTTGATAATGCAAAGATTGGAAAGGAGTTAGTGATGAGTGTAGAACAGATTGCGCGTGATTTTATCACCAAGATGAATGATGTGGACGCGGCTGAGTCGTACCTGACCCCGGATGCCGTGTCGGCCGGCGGCGTGCTGCCACAGCCCATCCCGGCAAAGGAAGCCATTGGTATGCTGGGCGCATTGAAGACAGCTTTTCCCGACCTGAGATTTGACGTCCAAAACGTGACGGTCAATGGCAACCAAGCCACCGTGCAGGCAATATGGAGTGGTACGAACAACGGCCCCCTAAATATGCCCTTACCAGGCATGCCAAGCATCCCGTCGACCGGTAAACAGGTATCGGTCAAGGATACCTACATCGTCACGGTGCAGGGCGACAAAGTCTCTCGCATCGAGGTGGACTCGCCGTCCGATGGCGGCATCCCGGCTGCGCTGGCTCAAATCGGCGTCAAAGTACCGGGGATGTAGTGATTTGACCGTTTTTCTTACACAGTGCCGCATGATTTACTTTACTTGAAATATCGATTTCAGCCTACGAACATATGTAGGAAGTAAAGTTAATTATGAGACAAGCGGCAATTCTTACTATACGAGGAGAGTAACCATGTCAACTGAACAGAATAAAGCGTTAGTTCGCCAAATGGTGGAGGAAGTCTTCAATCGGGGAAACGTGAGTCAGGCCGACGAATTCTTGGCGCCCAACTTCGTTGAACGCGAAGAACTCCCACCCGGAATACCGCGTGATCGTGAGGGCGTCAAACAGCTGACTACCATGTTGCGCAACGCCTTCCCAGACTTCAAAGCCACGATAGATGATATTGTCGCCGAAGGCGATAAAGTGGTAATCCGTCAGACCTGGAGCGGCTCCCATAAGGGCGAGTTTATGGGCGTTCCGCCAACCGGCAAGAGCGTATCCTTTGGAGTAATCGACATCATCCGCATTGCTGAGGGCAAGTTTGTGGAACATTGGGGCCAGATGGATAGCATGAGCCTGATGCAGCAACTTGGCGCAATCCCCGCGCCGGCACAAAGCGGAAGTTAGGCATTCAGTGTTTTTATCAACCGTTCACAGCAGGAAGTATTTGATTTCTTGAGCGACCCTGCCAATCTTTCAAAATGGGATTCAGATTTTGAGTCTGCAGAGTGGATATCCATCGATGCTCCTGGGATTGGTTCAATTTATCGAGCATCTGGTAAAAGGCTCGGATCTGATAAGGAGTAGCCATGAACAAGCCAAACCCATCGATTACAGGAATTACTGAAATCGCGTTGCGTGTCCACGACCTTGATCGGATGAGAAGATTTTACGAACAAGTGATCGGTCTTGAAGTTCTCGGAGAAAACGAACCTAGCGGTGGCACAGCCATATTTTTTGGCGTCGGGGCAGGCAATACCCACCTGGCATTGTTCCCAGAGAAATTGACAGGTTGGTACACGCGAGATAAATCTCCTCAAATCGACCCGAAGCTGACTACGCTCTCTCATTTTGCCCTTAGTATCGCGCTCGATGATTTTGAATCCGAAAAGAAACGGATCGAGCAGCTCGGCATTGAGATCGTACATTCAAATACATCGAGTTGGCTGCACTGTCGGATGTTTTACTTTTTCGATCCCGAAGGGAACTTGATCGAGTTCAATAGTCATGATGAGATGATATAAGTTAAAAGGAACATTTATTATGTCTACTATCGCCAGTACATCCCTCATTAACGACCGCAATTCACTGCTTCGATTGAGTGTGATGGGCGGATTGATCACCGGCACGCTCCACATATTCGTCCAGGTTGGGCTCGTTTACGGTCTCATTCTTAAGAGTCCGTTTATCAGTTCATTGCAATATTTGGCCAGCGGGGCAATAGGTAATGCCGCCTTTACAGGCGGACTTGCTACTGCCCTGCTCGCGCTGATTCTTGAGTTCGTCATGACCATTATTATTGCTGGCGTTTTTATCCTGAGCGCCGACCGAATTCCTCTCCTACGCCGCCATGTCATCCCTGGCTCGCTCCTATATGGATTTGGCGTTTTTATTGTCATGAACTTTATCGTTGTGCCTCTTAGCGCTGCGCCTGCACTGCCCACACCGCCCATGTGGCTCTTGATCGAGACCATTTTGGAACACATCCTGCTCGTTGGGTTGCCGTTGGGATTACTCGTCCGGTGGAATGCCAACAGAAATCAGTAGCACAGTTGACTTAGCGTGAAAAGGAAATAATGAAATGACAATCAAAGTGATCGTCGAACTCGAGTCCAAACCAGGCAAGCGGGCTGAGCTCAAGAGTCTGC
>DATHTL010000031.1:0-88577 GCA_035463255.1 Anaerolineales bacterium
CAACCATTGGAGTTATTCTAAAAAGGAGAATAGAGAAATGAAGACCCGAAGTACCCTTTTGGGATTGCTGATCGCCATGATGCTGCTCATCACGGCCTGCGGTGGTCAGCAGCCGGCAACACAAGCACCTGTGGAAGAACCAGCGCAAGGTGGTGGCTCCGAAATCTCGGGAACAGTCAAGTTTGCGTTTCCGGGTGAGGATGTAGAGCTGAAAATGCGGCCAGAGATCATCCAGATGTTCAAGGAAAAATACCCGAACATCACGGTTGAGGAGTATCCCGTTCCGCCGGATGGATACGATACGACGATCATGGCAGATATTGCCGCTGGTACGCCTCCAGATGTATTTGTTTCGGGTGATGTACACGTGGCACGCCTGATCGAGAGCAAGACTGCTGAGGATCTGACTCCTTACTTTGAAAAGGATCTCGACCTCAAAGAGGATATGTTCTACCCGAGCGTTCTCGATTACTTCCGCGGACCCGACGGGCATGTCTACATGATGCCAGATACCTACGATGTTGAGCGCATCTATTACAACAAAGATCTGTTCGAGGCAGCTGGCGTTCCTCTTCCCGAAGAAGGCTGGACACAGGAAGATTTTGTGAATGCCGCGAAAGCCATCACCAAAGGCGAAGGCACGGAAAAGACGTACGGCTTCTACGCCGATGGCTGGTGGCCGATTTGGACGACCTATGTATGGCAAAATGGCGGTGACCTGTTCAGCGCAGACGGCACGCAGTGTGTACTCAATCAGCCCGAAGCTGTGGAAGCGTTGGACTGGTACGCGAACCTCATCCGTGAGGGGTATTCACCCTCCCCGCAAGAGCTCGAAGGCTTGGGCATGGAAGGTTGGGACCTGTTCGTCACTGGACGCGTCGGCATGATCGAGTCGGGTGGTTGGGAGATCCCGGCCTTTGAAACCGAGACCGACTTCGAATGGGGAATGGTGACTCTGCCCAAAGGCAAGAACCAGGCAACCATGCTCCATCTGACGAATTACGTCATGGCATCCAACTCCAAGAACAAGGAAGCTGCCTGGGAATTCATGAAGTTCCTAGCTTCTCCTGAGGTGTACAATCTCGAGGCTGCGGAGTACGGCTGGGGTGTTCCGCCTCGCAAGGATGTCGCTGAAGCGTTCGTGGCGAATCCTCCCGAAGGCACCTCGGAGATGAACCGCCTCAATGTGGAGATCGGAAGCCTTTCCGCTCCCTATGGCAAACTCCCTACCAAGATCTTGAACTTCATTGAGATCCGCGACGACGCCATTTATCCGTCGCTGGATCAGCTCTGGGCAGGCGATCTGGAAGCTGCGGAAGCAGCAGAACAGGCTTGCGCAATACCGCCCGAACCGTTCAAATAAATTGTCATTCCCAACGCGCGACCGGTAGAATAGTCACCGGTCGCGTGTCTTTTTGTGTTCGATCACGAGAGGTCAATTATGGCTATCGTCAAGCAACGCCGGAAACTTTCTTATCTGGAACGCCGCGATATTCCCTATGCAATCCTCTTCCTCGCACCCAGCCTGACGGGACTGCTGGTCTTCACAATACTTCCCATCATCTCGTCTTTCTTTCTCGCCTTCACCGATTGGGATCTTCTCACGTCGCCCAAGTTTGTTGGGTTCCAGAATTTCATCGAGATGTTCCAGGATCCGATCCTGTGGATCTCGCTGTGGAATTCGGTCAAGTATGCGCTGATGATGATCCCCGGCAGCACGGCGATGGCGTTGCTCCTTGCCCTGGCGCTGAACCGCGAGTTCGTAGGCATCAAGCTCATCCGGCTGTTCTTTATGCTGCCTGGCGTGGTATCCCTGGTGGCGGTGGCCATGGTCTGGCGCTGGATCTACAACGAGCAGTATGGCTTACTGAATACTGCTCTGAGCTTCTTTGGGGTGGAGCCCGTGGCCTGGCTCACAAACGAAGCCACTGTCTTGCCGGCGATTGTGATCATGTTGATCTGGGCGGGCATGGGTTTTGACGCCGTCATCTACCTGGCGGCGCTGCGCAACATTCCGAAACACTTGTATGAAGCGGCAGAATTGGATGGAGCCAACAGCTGGCAGCGCTTCTGGAAGATCACGTTCCCCCTGCTGACGCCGGTCCATTTCTATAACCTGATCATCGGGCTGATCGGGTCTTTCCAAGTTTTTGATGTGATCTATATCATGACCAAGGGCGGACCCGGATTTGCCAGCCGGGTCTACGCTTATCACTTGTATTTGGAAGCGTTCCAGCGGTTCCACATGGGTTACGCAGCTTCGATGGCCTGGTTCCTATTCCTCATCATTTTTGTGATCACGATTGTTCAGTGGCGGGTCCTGGGGCGACGCGTCGAATACGACTACATCTAGGAGAGAAGAAATGGCAGTCTCTATTTCCACGCCCCGCGTCGACATCCCCGCCACTCCCGGTCGCGCTCGAATGAAAATCGGTTCGGCAATCGGCATAGCACTCCTCGTGCTGATGAGCCTGTTCGCTTTGGTACCATTCTTATGGATGCTCTCCACCGCCCTAAAAACCCGAGCGGAGGTCTTCACCTTCCCGCCGATCCTGATTCCCCCTGAGCCGCGCTGGGAGAATTTTGCGCGGGTCTTCGAAGCTTTTCCTTTCCTAAGATATGCGCGCAATTCCCTTTTTGTCACTGTCAGCGTGACCATCTTTCAAACCCTCACATCAGCGATGGCTGCCTATGCCTTCTCGCGCCTGCGCTTTCCCGGCAGGGATAGGCTCTTCCTGCTTTACCTTGGCACGTTGATGGTGCCCAGCGTAGTCACCCTCATCCCTTCCTATATTCTCATGACCGAGCGATTCCTCGGGTGGGTGGACACATATAAAGCCCTCATCATTCCCGCGTCGCTGGGAGGGGCGTTCAACACGTTCCTGATCCGGCAATTCCTGCTCTCGCTCCCGGTGGATCTGGAAGATGCAGCCCGCATCGATGGCGCCACACCTCTGCAGATTTTCTGGAAGCTGGTGCTGCCACTGTCAAAACCTGTTCTGGCAATCGTATCTGTGTTCACCTTCATGAACTCGTGGAACAGCTTCCTTTGGCCGCTGCTGATGATCAAAGACCAGGACAATTTGGTGCTCACCGTGGGGCTATCCGCCATGCAGGGACGCTGGGGGACGCGCTGGCCCGAGCTGATGGCGGGCACGCTGATGTCCATCATCCCGATCCTCGTGATATTGATCCTCTTCCAGCGCTACTTCGAAGAGGGCATCACGTTTACGGGACTAAAGAACTGATGCTTCTTCAAGTCAGGAAAGATGTAGAGGACAGAAATTTGGAAGTAATCCTCAGGCATTGCTACTTTCAATAAAATACAGTCTCATCACCAAGCGCTCCAGTGGTTACGCACCGCTGTTTCAAACCCCGTCAGGATTGCAGAGCGTAACTGACAGAAGAAAGAACCCGATCTTCAGTGAATTGTGTTCCTCAAAGATCGGGTTCTTTCGTTTTCAGATATCTTCATTTGCTTGTTTCACTTTTTAACGAAATGTAAGAGATGTTGGACAACCCCGGGGTGAAAATGAGCTCCAGACTGCTCGCAGTTGTAATCCAGAATCATCCCAACAGTAGACGAACATCCGGTTTCGGCCCCAACACGATATGTAAAGTCCCCATATGAGTTCGTTCTGCTATCTCAGTACGCTGTGGCAACCCCCCGTTGTCCTCTTGGCTTCACAAGAGCGACCTTCAATCGATGATCTTCCAAAAAATAACTATTGAACATGCTGACGGCTTTATCGGCTTCACTTTGTGCGCTCATTGTTATATAGGCATACCCCTTACATCCACCCGTTAGGCGATCTACGATGATATTGACCGCGGTGACATCTCCAGCTTTTGCGAAGAGAGTGATCAGCTCCTTCCCGGTTGCGGACCCGGGTAAATTTCCTACGTATAACTTAACTTCCATCAGCACTACTTTCTCCGGACGAACCGGTAACGAAGAAGCCGCCAGCCCATAACAGGGACAGCGGCTTAACACACCACGCAAATCCAGTTATTCGTTCTCAACTGTTGTTTCAGTGTACCATACTTTGAATTCGCCATTCGATGCTCGCCACGATGTGCCTGGATCGTTTAGCGGATGATCGGTGTGATATAATCCAACTATCTTATAAAAGGTCGAGTGCGCTTCTGATGCCGTCAACCCTCTATTTGGGTTGACGGCTTTTCCTTAATCGCCCGCGGCTAATCCAACTCAGGAGTCTTGTATGGAAGCAAAGTTGTATGTTGGGAACCTGTCCTATCAAACCACAGAACAAAGTCTGCGTGAGCTGTTTATGCAGGCTGGCAATGTCAACTCCGTTGCATTGATCAAAGAACCTGGTACCCAGCGTTCCAAGGGATTTGCGTTTGTAGAGATGAGTTCACCGAGCGAGGTGCAAAAGGCAATCAGCATGTTCAATGGTTACACCTTGGACGAGCGCCAGTTGACCGTGAACGTTGCCCGCCCGCGTGAAGAACGCAGTGGCGGCGGCCCCCGTCAGAATCGTGGAGGGAACACCAACAGGCGGCGCTATTAATGTAGCAGCGCGTTCAACGTTTGAGATTGGTGACCGGGTTGTCCATCCACAGTACGGGGTAGGACAGATCGTCAAGCTGGAGGACCGGGAATTTGAGCGCGGAGATATCCGGAGATACTATGAGATTCAAATTCCGGGCGGCAGCACCGTCTGGGTGCCGGTTGACCTGTCGAACTCAGGATTGCGCGGATTAGCCCACAAAAATGAGCTCGCTCAATGTCGTGAAATCCTGAAGTCTCGCCCATCGCCTTTGATGGAGGATGGGCGCGTCCGTCAGTCTGCACTGGTGGCCCATCTCAAGCAAGGAACGATCGCCGCGCAGTGTGAAGTTGTGCGTGATCTATCCGCCTTTGTGGCACACAAGCCGGCGTATGGGACGATCTCTTCATTCCTGGAGGCTATGTTGCATGTGCTTTCTCAGGAATGGGCAATTGTGGAAGGGATCACGACGTTAGAGGCCATGTCTGAAATTAGTTCCTTGCTGGACAAAAACCCATAAACACTGTAAATCGAAATAAGAAGCCCAGTCGCCAGACGACTGGGCTTTTGTTTATTCGCTTACCTATCCTCAGATAACCTGCCTAATCTTACAGCGTTATATTTTTGCTCATGTTCCTGAAGCGATTGATAACTCCAGTGCCAGAGCTGCCGACCAGGAAAAATCCACCGATCCGCATCCCGAACCATCGCGCGCATCGTAGTATTCGCGGAAACCCGCGCCTTCGATCAATCCAAGCGTATCCTGCCGGATCGTCTCAGCCAGGTCATCATAACCATAGCGCCGCAAGCCCTCGATGATGAACCAGTTCATGATGATCCACACCGGCCCTCGCCAGTAGCGCCGCGCCTCCCAGGTGGATTCCGGCTTTGCTGTAGTGGTCACCCAGTGGTGGACCTCACCGCCCAGTGCATACTCACCTGGATTGAGCAGATGTTCTTCGACCAAGCGCCGCGCCTGCTCCTTGGAAGGTAGTCCGGCGAACAGCGGGAGAAAGGTGGAGGCAGTATTCACGGGAATTGGCTTACCCGCTCGCACATCAAAGTCATAATACAGGCCAGCACCTTCATCCCAGAATCGCTGGCCAAAATTCAGCTGCACATTTTTTAGCCAGCCATCAATCTCATCGGCGGGCTGGCCGAGTTCCACTGCCAGGGCGCGCAAATCTTCATCGGCGCGGTAGAGGATGGCATTGAAAAGAATATCCTGCGCGAGAAATGGCGAATCTGCCAGCAACTCCTTTGGTGCGTAGTTCCGTTTGCGAAAGACATCGATCAGATAAATAAATCGTTCATATTCCGTTCGGTTTGGTCGTTCGGTGGCTGCAACATATCTTGTATCCCCGCGCTGGAATTCGGGAAGTGCTTCCGGTTGGATCCTTTCGAAGAGATGAAGCCAGCGCGGCGAATCATCGGTCCCAGATTCCCAGGGGTGGATAATGCAGGCCAGTCGAGTTCCATCGACGTCCCGATCGGTGTGCAGCCAGCGATGCCAGCGCAAGAGTGCCGGGTAGACCTCCTCGACAAAATCGCGCATCGGATGGTGGGTATGGATCAGCCGGATCACAGTTGCTAAAAGGGGAGGCTGCGTAATACCCGTCGTCGGAACGCCTGGCGCGCTGGGACTGCTTTCGATTTGCCAGAACTGGGGATTGGGAAAATAATCGGATGGGACGGAATGGTACACCACAGAAGGCACCATGCCATCCTGCCACTGTCCGCTCAAGAGCGAGCGGATTTCCAACTGTGCACGCGGCAGATCGAAGTGAGAAAGACCGAGCGCGATCAGAGCCGAATCCCAGTTCCACTGGTGCGGATACTGGTGGGGGCCGGGCTTGGTGAAGACGCCGGTATCGTTCAGGCGCAGAACGGAGATGGCCTGGTCAAGTAGAGAAGTTTCAGTCATATGTTAGTGAGGCCTTTAGCCTGAGAATCGATAGAAAACATAGAATTTGGCGGGTTAAAACCCGCCTACGCGGGATATAACACCTTGCCGTTATCCCGATCCACCCAGCGGATCTTATCCGCCGGGAAGCGCAGCCAGACATCTTCGCCGGGCGCCACGCGGAAGGTGGGATGCGTAGCCACTTTGACAAGATCGTCACCGATCTTCACGGTGAGCAGGTTTTGCGATCCTAAGGGTTCCACGACCAACACCTCTACCTGTAGAGCGTCGCTTGCAGGCTTAGCAAGTGTTTCCATGTTCTCGGCCCGAATGCCCATCAGGATGGGCGAACCATCGTAGGATCGGAGCAACGGCTCCAGCGACTCTTCCGGTTTGAGATGGAAGTCACCCACTTTCACTTTCACATGTCCGTTCTCGCGCTGGACCTGCCCCTGCATAAAATTCATGGGCGGTGTGCCAATGAAGCCGCCGACGAAACGGTTGGACGGCAAGTCGTACACGATCTCCGGTTTGTCGCACTGCAAAATCTGCCCATCTTTCATCACCGCGATACGATCGCCCATGCTCAGGGCTTCGATCTGGTCGTGGGTCACATAGATCGTCGTGGCCCTGATCTCCTGCAACAGGCGCTTGAGCTCGGCGCGCATCTCCAGCCGAAGCAAAGCATCCAGGTTGCTGAGCGGCTCATCCATCAGCAGCACTTCTGAGCGCATGGCAATCGCCCGAGCCACGGCCACACGCTGGCGCTGACCGCCGCTCATCTTGCTGGGATAACGGTCCAGCATGTTCTCAATATGGAGCAGGGCAGAGGCGTCGCGCACTCTCTTGTCGATTTCGCCCTTGTCGAACTTGTTCATCTTCAGCCCAAAGGCGACGTTGTCATAGACGGTCATATGCGGGAAGATGGCATAGCTCTGAAAGACCATCGAGATCTGGCGCTCGCGCGGCGGGAGATAGGTCACGTCCCGCCCACCGATGCTGATACGCCCTTCATCCGCCATGCCCAGACCGGCAATGGCACGTAGCAACGTGGTCTTGCCGCAGCCGCTGGGTCCCAGCAGCACCACGAACTCCTGATCTTCAATGGTCAGGCTCACGTTATCTACGGCCACAAAATTGTCAAAGCGTTTGGTTACGTTTTCGATTCGAATGTCTGCCATGTTGACCTCTTATTTTGAAACCTGGCCCCACATATTGAACAAATAACGACGGATATAGAAGATAAAGATCAGGGCCGGGATCATCATAAAGAAGCCGCCGGCAAACTGATACGGCTCGGACGATTGATTGAGCGTCACAAGCACCTGCGCAGGAAGAGTGCGGTTCTGGATGGTGAGGATGGTGGCGGCGAAGACTTCATTCCAGGAGAGCACAAAAGTGAAGATCGCCGAGGCGGCTATGCCGGGCATTACCAGCGGCAACACAACATGCCGGAAGGCCTGCGTGGGGGAACAGCCAAAGACCTGCGCGGCTTCTTCCAGCTCATACGGGATGCTGGAAAACACACTTGCCAGGACAAGGATGGTGGTGGGCAATGCTAAGGCCGTGTGCATCAAGGCCAGGCTGTACACACTATCATAAATGCCCGTGCGCAAGAAAACCACCGCCAGTGGAATGGACAGGATGACAATCGGAAACGCGCGCACAGCCAGGATCGACAGGCGGAAGACATCCCTGCCGCGGAAGATAAACCGTGAGAGGGCATAGCCCGCCGGCGCGGCGATCAGCGTGGACAAGATCAGCGTAATGATGGCGACGATGACGCTATTGCGGAGGCCGGGCAGCACGCCTCTTGACCTCAGAAAGAATTCCATCGTTTCTGTAGACAACGGAATGAAAGGCAATATGCCCTTCGGATAGGCTCGCACCTGTTCCGGCGTGGTCAGCGCCATCGACGTGATAAACAAGATCGGGATGAGCACCCAGAGGGAAATCAGGATACCCACCAGATAGGTTAACGCACGACCGAGCTGCTGCCGTCGCAGCATCTTCCTGTGGAGCGCTTTGACTTCCGGCGAAGCCTGGACAGTGTTCTTTGGAGCTTCTGCTACTGTAGTCATCCGGCTGCCTCCTCTTGCGTACGTACAGCGCGTAAATAAAATAGCGAAGTTATCATGGATAAAAGAAGAATCAAACTGGCATAGGCAGCAGCGACATTGAAGTTCTGCAGCTCATAGTACTGGCGGTAGGTCTCGTTTGCCAGCACCGTCATGATATCGCCGCCGCTGAGGACGATTACGACGGCAAACACCTGGAAGGCCAGGATCGTACGCAGGATCAATGCCACCTGCAAACTTGGACGCAGAAGCGGGATGATGATGTAGCGAACACGCTGCCAGAGATTCGCGCCAAACACCTCCGCAGCTTCGAGCACTTCGCGTGAGATGGCCTGCATCCCCGCTACAACGATAACCATCACAAGTGCCGTCGCCCGCCAGACCTCTGCCAGCCAGACCGCGATCAAAATCCAATAACGAGTGTCTGCAGAGAGGTATGTGATCGGAGCATCGATCAGACCGAGGCCTTGCAGGATCGAGTTCAGGTAGCCAGACTGTGTAAAAATGGAATACCAGACGATTCCAACGGCAAGGTCTGAAAGGCCCAATGCAATCGCGAAGATATAGAGGAAGATTCCACTGCCTTTGAGGTCGGCCTGAATGACGAGCGCCATGATAATCGCCAGAATGAACTGCGCCGGGATGATGAGCACGATCAGCAGCAGCGTGGTGCGGAGTGCCGGCCAGAAGAAGCGGTCGTTGACCATTCTCTCGATGTAGCGGGTGGTGAACTCGCTCCTGTTGCCTGCCTCGATGCGGCCCCGCGTTCCATCGCCAAGTTCTCGAACATAACGGGAGGGAACCCACCCCTCAACGGTTCCATTTTCCGCTTCCCCACGAATCAGAAACCAAATTTGCAGCGTGGTCTGTTCGAAGATTTCCACCGCGCTGCGAGCCTCCATTTGACCTACCACTTCGCTGTCTTCATCCGCCTCCGCATAAATGGAAGTAAGAGGATCGGCGCTACTGGAAAGAATGGATCTCACGGAGCCTGAGACCGGTTGGCCGCTCTCATCGGATTCGCGCACCCGGATGCGTCGCTCCGGCGTCCAGCCCTCGATGACCTGTCCCTCGACATCCTCGCCGCGTACTTTAAACCAGACATCCGTAAGCACACTCCCCGACACTTCTTCGTCTGGAAGAATTTCGTTTCCCTGTCTTTCCAGGATATCTACTTGAATCCCGCGAGGCAGCTCAGCGACTACGTCGCTATTGCGTTCCGCATCAGAACGTACTGTCAGTAGCGCCCCTTCCTCCCTGACTGCCAGGATGAGTCCCTGCACCATCGGCCAGGCAAAGAATAACGCCAGGTAGATCAGAGAAGGCAACATCAATAGATATGGCGCCCAATTAAATCGTTTCCGACCACGTACCTGTAACCCGGAAGCTGTAGTCATGGCAGCACCTCGCAACGCTTCGGAAAAGCTTGCCTGGTGCGCACTGCGGGTGCGCACCAGGCATGATAACAATCAATCTAGCTATTCGACCTGGCACGGACCTTCGCTGGGCGGATCGGGAGCCCAACAGGGTGCCCCGGTATCATCCAGGAGTGCCTGCAAGTTACCGGCTTCCTCCTCGAGCACCGTGGCTGCATCCTCGCCATCGATCACCACGCGATCGAATGCCGCGCGGAAGATCTCGTTGATCTCACCACCGCGCGCGCCCAAGCCAACCGGAATCAGCGCGGGAAGGGCATCCGGGGCGTTCACCGTCGCTTCGACCGCGGCGGCTTCGAGCGCTACGCCCTCCGGCAGGTCAGCTGTATCCACACCAGAGACCACCGGGAAAAACGCCAGCTCGCTAAGCACGCGCTTTTGAGTCTCGGGCTGGGTGAGGTAATCGATCAACTCCATCGCCGCTTCAGGGTTCGGCGCCGCGTTCGGGATACCCAACCCGACCACCACAGGCATGAACCCACGACCTGCGGGACCCGCAGGAGCCGGGAAGGCCACAAAATTCTCCGGCTGCTCGTTGAATGCCTGGATCAAGCGGGCAACGTGGTCGAAGGCAACCCACACTTCACCGGCAAGCAGCGGTTCCTGCATGAACTCATAACTGATGGACTGAGGATGAATGGTGGGCCACAGACTATCGCGCGCCCATTCCAGCATATCTACGGCCTCGGGGCTTTTGAACTGGCTGACCATGCCACCGGTATAGGATGGCCAGAGGAAGCCCTCCAGGAAGCGATGGAAGAGCCCGGCGTGAGGAACCCCACATTTGGGGCCGCCGGTTTCATCGAGCATGGTCTGGCACCACTCGGCAAACTGCTCCCAGGTAAGGGCGTTGATATCTGCCCCTGCGGGCAAGTATTCCAGGGCATCATTATGCGCCGCCATGATATAGGTCGCCTGCATCCATGGAACGTAATACAGGTAGTCGTCTGTTCCCATTAAGCCGGTTTCCAGATATGCTGGGGCAAATTCACGATCGGCAGAAAGGTCATCGACGACATCGGTCATATTCATCATCGCATCCTGCATGGGAGGGAAGGCGCCATGCAGTGCACCGACCAGATCTACCTGACCCTGACCGCTCTCTTCGCCCGCCAGGACCAGTGCGAGCAATGGACCGTCTTCGGAGCCGGTGAAGTCATAGTTGCCGCCCTCTTCAAGAATCGCCCGGAATTTTGCAGCCTCTTCCACGATGTTAAATTGGGTTGAGAAGAAGCTCACATCGCCGGCGGGCGGACCCAGGGTCGGCGTGATGGTCGCTTCAGCTGCTTCTGTGGGGGCTTCAGTCGCCTCTCCAGTCGGTGTTTCAAGCGGTTCTTCCGCTGGCGCTTCGGTGGGAGCCTCCGTCATCACCTCGGTAGGTTCTTCGGTTGCCGGGGCCGCGGTCTCCGCGGGTCCACAGGCTACCAGAACAAAGGCGGCGACGAAAAGCATGGTGAAAAAGATACGGACTCTCTTCATCTCATTCTTCTCCTTATTCTTTCCTCGGTTGGTTCAACACGACATCAATCAAATGCTTTCAGCGTGCAACGACTTCATGATCTGTGTGTACCACCTCCTTTTATCCTGCCCGGGCGTCCTCAGGATGACCTGCCATATTAAATTACAGCCGCATCCGGTACTATGAATTCTTCGTTGGCGATGCGTCGTCACCTCATGAAACCCCTCACCGTGACTTCTATCATCATGATCATATGACCCAACACTGTTTCCCCCACGCGATTTGATTATAGCGACAAACAAAATTCAAGTCAATTTGTTTCCTAGATTTAACACAAAGTCACGAAATAAGAGGCTCCTACGCCAGCTAGAAATACAGAGCCGCAGCGCCGAGGAGGGCTGCACGGTTGCCCAGGATGCCTCGCAGCACCGGAACCTGGAGAACGCGTATCATGGATGGGGCAAATCGTTCCCATGTTTCGGCGATCCCGCCCGTGACAAGCACAGCATCCGCGTGAAACGCGGATACAAAGGGCTCAAGAAAAACACCAAGGTCCGCGCCAAAGGAAGTGAAGACGTCTTTCAAAGCGTTATGGTCTGTAGTATGCATCGCGGAGGAGATATCGACTGTCTGGATGCCGCGCTGCCGCAGCCGCGTCAAGAGACCTCGTGTCGAAAAGACATCATCGGCGCACTGGCTCTCAAACATACAGGAATACAGCCAGCCATGAGGCGGAAAGTTCTCCCCCTGCGTGATCAGGTTCCCGTTCGCGATAAACGCCGATCCCAGACCGGTGCCGAGAGTTAGCCCCAGCAATCGCGCGTAAGGCACCCCGGCTCCGTGGAGCGCTTCTCCCAAGATCGCTGCCTCTGCATCATTTCGGAATCGCATCTCAAGAGTGGGGGCGCCAAGAATCTCCCTCAGTTTCGTTGCAATATTAATGCCGTACAACGCTTCGTACTTAGCCTGATTGTGCATGAGAGAGATCCCCTGTTCATAATCGAAGGGTCCGGGAAAGGCAAAGGCGATCCTGCTCACACCACTTGTTTTCTCAAGATAAGTGGAGAGTATCGCTGCAAATCCATTGAGAATTTCGGTCGCGCTTGCCCCGCTCTGGATCACATCGACGCACACGCTGCCCACAATGCGTTGACCGTCTTCAACCAACGCGCTCTTGACAGAACTCCCGCCGACATCCAGTGCGAGTACGAGTTGATGATTCATCGTTATTCACCTGGTTTGTTCCAGTTGGGCTTGAGGAAGGCTTTCACGACCTTTGCCGGAGTCCTGCCCTCGTTGATCAACCGGTAGCATTCCGCCGCGGCTGGGACAACGAAGGTCTCTGCATAGTTGAAGCGCTGGCTTTTCCCGTTGCATGTTTCCAGGCGAAGCGATGTCCCTTCGACCAGCATCAAGAGATGAGGCGAGCCTTCGGTGCGCACGCTAACCGATGTATCAAATTCTATCCGGTGGACATCATAAAAGTGGGAGGGATGAGTCGGCAGATGAAAAATTTGCCAATCCTCTCCTGCTTCCAATAAGTTGGGACGCGACACCAGTTCCCGTTCGACAAGCTCTCCGCGTCGCTCGAAATACAGGTTGTCGAAGGCGCGCTGGATATTCAACGGGCGCGGCTTGCCCTGCAGGTCGAGCCGGAGCCAGTCATACATCTTGAACGTAAAAATATACGGCGTGGCACTGATCTCCAACACCAGATTATCCGTACCGGAACAATGGATCGTTCCATTGGGAATCAAGAACAGGCCATGTTTTTCACTTGGCAACGCCTTCACGAAACGATCGATCTCGACAGGCGTTCCATCGCGGAAACTGCTTTCCAAAGCGGATCGAAACTCGGTCCGATCAACCCCATCTTGAAAACCAAGGTAGACCTTCGCGTCCGGTTTGGTATCCAGGATATAGTAGGTCTCGTCCTGTGTGAAGTTCTCGCCAAACTGCTGGCGAATATACGATGGGCGCGGATGGCACTGCACGGAGAGGTTGCCCCCGCGAAACGTATCGAGGAAGTCAAACCGGATGGGGAACTGCTGTCCGAATTGCCCGGCATGATTGCCAAGGATCGCGCGGGCATCATGGGCCATCAACAGGTCGAACGAGATTTCCAGCAGCTTTCCACTGCTTTCTAAGACGATGCCCTGTTCGGGAGCGATCATCTCGAAAGACCAGGCGTAGTTCGGCACGTCCTCCGCCAATTGTGGAATATGCTCTTTCATCCACTGACCGCCCCACGGACCCGGCTCGAACCACGGACGAACACGGAAGTAATTATGACTCATGTCTACCAACGAGTCTCGCAGGACATCCCCAGAAATGATGGATGGAGTTTCGGGATCCTGCTCATCGACGTAGAGATCCATCTTGGGCAGCAGCGTCGCTTTGTGTGCATTGAGTGCAACCCAATCCACAAAGTAGAAACGCTTATACATCATTCCCGGATCGGCAGCTTCCGTTGCGCCAAGGTTATGAATGCTGCCCGCGCGGGCGCGGTACTGAATCTCATTCTTGGGAATATCGACATAGATGAGGTAAGCATCCCCGGCAAACAGAGCCGCTCCGGTTCCATAATAAATGACCATATCTGACTGCCGATGGTCTGGTTTTTGCCCCAGGGAACGAATATCGAAAAAGTCTGAAAGCGTTCCGGTGAAGCGTGTGCCAAAAATGGGATCGTCGCCTCCGAGGAACGGCTCGATCAGCGCCTCAATTTCCTCTGCACGCTGAAGCGCCTGATCGACGGAAACCCAATTTGCCCGCATGCCATGACTTTGCAATGCCCGATCCAGTTGCGCCTGAAACTGACTCCATAAGACACCCACATATCCATCGATCGCGATGTACGTATGCCCGATCAGACGAGATGCAAGAGGATGAAACCCGTGTTCGATCTTCCGCTCGCCCAGCGAGTAGGCTGGGTAAATATCATATTCGCCGGGTGCAGTCGGCTGGTGATTCTTGAGGAGAAGCGGCTGTGCGCTCTTACGGTACGTTACCTGATTTGTCTGTCTCATATACAATGACTATAAGTCCAAATACTGATAAACCAATTGCGAATACAGCAGGTCCCCGACGGGACCGAGGTGCACCTCGTCCGCGTACAGTGACGCCTCGCCGGCCAGACGATGTTCCATCTCGAGAAACGTCTCAAACAGCGGCACAAATCCGACCCCCAGACTTTGAGCAACGTCCTTCATCGCTCCCGCGTATCGGCGTGTGAGATTGTTGACTTCCTCTAATGTGACTTGAGGAGGGCCATCCGTCACCGGGTGCAAGTGAGGAGTTGGTTCCAGCAAGATCACCTGTATATTGGAGTTCAGAGCCTTAGTAGTCATCGCTGTGAGATTTGCGACATACTCGTCGAGCGGCACGCAGTCTTGTTCACGATCCGGCTGGTAAGTACGTCGCACTTCCACAACACCCGCGCTCACGATCAGCCAGTGTGGACGGTGAGCAAGGATGTCAGTCTCAAAACGTGTCAGCATCTGCCGTGAGCTATGGCCGCCAATCCCTGCATTGTGATATCGGATCCGGCGCTCGGGATATGCTATACGAATACGATTCGCCAGCAGGGCCGTCCAGCCGCGATTCTCGTGGCGATCTACAACGACGGAAGTGCCCACTGGCGGCAAGCCATCTGTCTGCGTCTCCATCCTATCGCTGACAGCCACCAGGTGTTGTGTAATGCTGTCTCCTAAGAATGCCACAAGCTGACCGTCCAACATACGCATACCGGTATCCTTTAGCGAGGCTCCATCGAAGCAATCATGTCCAACATCACAGCCGCCCAGCTAAATGAACGTCCGCCCAGCCCCTCTCCGGTTTCAGGATGGTAATATTCCCAAAAGCCAGACATTTCTAACAACGCGAAACTGCGAGAGGCCAGCTCATTCGCAAGATCATGGTAGCCATAGCGACGCAGCCCCTGGTAGATCAGCCAGTTAAGGCAGGGCCATACATTCCCACGCCAGTAATGCTCAGGCGCATACTCTGGCGAGTCTGTGGGTGTATTGGTAATGGGAAAGGAAGTCCAGAAATTCGCCGCCTGCAGTTGGCAAACCAATTGTTCGGCTTGCTCCGGCGTCGGCAAGCCGCCAAAGAGTGCCACGTACTGACCGGCGTTGGCTTGCAGGATAGGTGTTTCGTCCCGTCCGGCAAGGTCATACGGAAGACCATCCACGACCATCCGTGACCGGAACCCGGCGCGCACTGCGTCGACGCGCCGCAACCAGGAGGCGGCTTCCTCTGGCTTACCAAGCAGTTGAGCAATCTTAGCCATTGCCTCCATGTCCGCCGCGCGTATCCCGTTGATCTCCAGCGACTCCACATGAAACCAGCCATTCTCGGCGAGCAGGGTTGGATCGTAGTCGTATCGAACCAGTTCTTCCACCATTTTGATGCGCGCCGCTCGTCCATCCTCGGGAATGTATGTTTCGAGTCCTAGAAAACTATCCCAGCGTGGCGGCGCATCGCCTCCAGCTTCCCAGGGATGAAGGATGCATACCAGTCCATCGTTATCCGGGTCACGGCGGCGATCGAACCAATCGTGATATCTTTCCACCTTCTCATACATATGCGCCAGAAATGCAAGGTCATGACTGTGCTCAAAAACCAGATGGGCAGCAACGGCCAGCAGGGGAGGCTGTGTAATCGAGCTCCTTTCCGGCTGGCTCCAGAGCCAGTCGCCATCGTTGCGCCAATAATTACAGTGGGGGATCATCCCGGCATCGGGTCCAGCCTCCACCTGACGCGACGCCAGACTCAACAATTCCTCCTGCGCCTTTTGCGGATCGATCCAACGCCAGATGATGGCATGAAAACAAGAGTCCCACAAAAATTGATTGGCATAATCCTTGCGACCGAAATCCGTGGTATCGAGTGAGGGCCCGGTATAAGCATGCCCATCGATGTGGATGCGATTACTATCAAGTAGCTCAGCAGCTTTTCTCAGCCAAAACTCGAGGTCGTGGAACTGTTGCAAGTGAACCATCTCCGGTCGCTCATCTATCGTTTTATATCACGCCACTTAATCTTCACGGCGTTGGAAGAATGTATTCTACTATGTCTCACAAATAACCAGCCAGAGCTTGTCTGTGAATTCTCAATAACACGATCTGGTATCGATGCACCGAGATATAATGCCTTCGCAGTAGCAAAGCCCACAACGATCTTGTCATGCCGTTGAATCCTTCAACAAGCAGCTAATTTCAGGAGCAATCAGTATGGGAAAAGGCATCGTGTTCACCAAGCCAAGGACGATCGAATTCGAGTCGTATGATGACTTGCCTCTTGGACCGCATGAACTGCGGGTGCGTACTTTATACTCCGGCATCAGCGCGGGCACGGAAATGACAGCGTATCGCGGCAGCAATCCGTATCTGTCCAAGCAGTGGGATGCACAGAACCGGTTGTTTCTCGCCTCCGAAGCGCCGAGCCAGCCGTATCCACTCTCGGGCTGGGGATACGAGGAAGTGGGGGAAGTGATCGAAGTGAGTCCAGAGGTCACTAGTTTGAAGGTGGGTGATATCGTCTACGGCACGTGGGGACACCGCACGCATCACATCCTCCAGGAAGAATATGCCAACAAACGTATCAAGCCTGATGCACTGGATCCCATTCTGGCGATCTATTCTCACCTTGGGCCCATTGCCCTGAATGGAATTTTGGATGCCAATATTCACGTCGGTGAGACGGTGGCCGTCTTTGGGCTTGGCGTGTTGGGGCAGGTCATTGCACAGCTTGCCAGGCTGAACGGCGGGCGCGTCTTCGGCGTGGACATGATCGAGAAACGTCTGGAATTGGCTAAGCAGTTGGGCGCCATCGAAGATGGATTTAACCCTAAAGACGACTCGCCTGCTGAAAGAATCAAAGTCCTCACAAATGGGCGGGGCGCGGATGTGACCATCGAAGTCTCAGGCAGTGCTCGGGCATTGAACGAAGCAGTACGCGCCACTGCATATTCCGCGCGAGTGGTGGCACTGGGTTTCTTCCAGGGGGAAGCACAGGGTTTATTGCTGGGCGAGGAGTTTCACCATAACCGCATCAGCCTGGTCTGCTCACAGATTGGGAATGTCGACCCGGCGCTCAGTTACCGCTGGGATCGTATTCGCCTCATTCACACGATCATGGATTTACAGGCTAAAGGCTCCCTCAACCTTCGCCCGGTGATCACACACGTGATCCCCTTCAAGCAGGCCGCGCAAGGATTTCAGATCCTCGATGAAACACCGGAACAGGCATTACAGGTTGTTTTGGATTTTTCGCAAGAATAGATGTTATTGTCGTTGAAAGGACTCTTCTATGACAACATTACGCACAGGTATCCTGGGATGTGGCAATTTTGCCAACCGGCACGCGCAAAACCTGCTTGCCCTGCCTCAGGATATCGAATTAACGGCTTTCTGCGATCATCACGAGGGGAATGCTCGCGAATTCTCAGAAAAATACACGGAAGGTCGCGGCGGCATCTTTACAGATCCACACAACATGTTCGAGAAAGCCAATCTGGATCTGATCCTGATCTGTTTACCGCCTTTCGCACATACCGATGAAGTGGAACTGGCCGCGCAGCATGGCGTCCACATATTTATCGAAAAACCCATTGCACTCTCCTCTGAACAAGCCTGGCGCATGGTAGAAGCTGCAGAGAAGGCCCGCATCAAGACTCAAGTGGGATTCATGTTCCGTTTTGGCACCGCCATTGAGCGGCTCAAAGAGCTGATCACCTCGGGACAGATCGGCCCTGCGGGATTGATGAGCGCCCGTTATTTCTGTAATTCCCTCCACGCCGACTGGTGGCGCGATCGAAGCAAGTCCGGCGGGCAGCTCGTCGAGCAGGTCATTCACATGGTGGATCTGATGCGCTATCTCATGGGCGATGCCGTCAGCGTATACAGCCGCCAGGAAAATCTTTTTCATAGTGACATCGCCGATTACACGGTGGAGGATGTCAGCGCGACCATCTTTGGTTTTTCGGGAGGCGAGATCGGTGTGATCTATGCGACCAACGGAGCAATCCCCGGAAAATGGATCAACGATTACCGTCTCGTCGCGCAGAGGCTAACCGCCGAATTTAGCAATGCGAACAATGCCTTGTTCCATTTCACGGGCGAAACACCAGTGCGGACAGAAACCATCAGCAGCGAAAGGAACATACATCTTGCCGAACTGCAAGACTTGCTGACTGCCATGCGCACGGATGGACAAACACGCACACCCTTGCGTGAAGGTGCGAAATCACTTGATATGGCCCTGGCAGCGACTCAATCCGCCCTAACCCATCAGGAAGTCTCACTATGATACAAGTCTCATTGTCCGCTGATGAGATGCTGGTTTTAGAGACTTCTGTTGTGACCTTACGCGATGCACAACCGATTCTCAATGGCATGCCACTTTCGGGCTGGACTTGTGAAGTGCTTCATGTCGATGATAAACACATTGAGCTACTTTATAAATCTCCGGCATTGGGCAGTGGTTCCTTTCAACTTCAGGTCGCTCCATCGGAAACAGAGAAGCGAATCTCGGTGCGTTATTGGCTGGAGAATCCGCCACCTGACCTTACTCTCGATTCCTTTGGACTGCGCTTCGAGCAGGTGGAGAATGTAAGACAATTTTTGCGCAATGGCTACTTTAGCTGGGACGGCAGCTATTACGTCCAGCCAGATACCCTGCCTGACGTTGAAGAAGGTGCTAATCGTCTTGAGACCGGCTATGGAATGTGCCAGTTCCTGCCTCGCTCGGGAACGGGCAGTTTGATCCTCGGCTTCGATCGCCACGACCGCTTCCAGCAGACGTTCACCTTCGATACGAGCCGCCAGCCTCTGTCTCTGACCATCCAGACGTGGTGGGATCGCAAAGACCGCTCCGGGTTGGAGCGCTGTGAATCAGAGCATTTGATGATTTTCGGTCACCCCGAGATCGAGAATGGATTGCGAGAGTGGGCTCGTCTCGTGGCGAGCGCTTCGCCCACGCCACCGCGCCTTGCCTCGCCTCCCATCACGGGATGGTGCTCCTGGTACAACCTGTATGCATACATCAATGAAGAAAACATCCTCGATCACCTACACGCGGCGCAAACGGTGGCGGTACAAGAAAATCTGCCCATGCGCGTTTTTCAAATCGATGACGGTTTCACGCCCGAAATGGGCGACTGGCTGGAGGTCAAGCCGCAGTTTCCACGCGGCATGAAACTCTTACTGGATGATATTCGCTCCGCCGCGTTTATCCCTGGATTGTGGATCGCGCCTTTCATGGTAGGCAACCGCAGCCATTTATATCGTGATCACCCGGACTGGGTGGTCAAAGATAGGCAGAGTGGAGGTCCGCTTGCGCACATGCGCTTTTATGGTGAATTTCGCTGGCACAAACGCAGTGAAGAATACTATATCCTCGATGCCACTCATCCAGATGCGTTTGATTATTTGCGAAATGTGTTTCACATCTGGCGTCATGAATGGGGCTGCGAGTATTTCAAAACGGATTTCATGCACTTTGGCAGCGAATACGGTCCTGACCGCGCCATCTGGCATACGCCAGGCATGACGCGCATTGAGATCTGGCGGCATATGGCAGAGATGATCCGGCAGGAAATCGGTGATGCCCTATGGTTAGGTTGTGGCTGTCCGCTCTGGGCATCTATTGGGCTAGTGGATGGCGTGCGGATTGGGCGGGATGTGGGCGTTGCCTGGAGTGGAGATTTTTCGGCTCAATCCCTGCTGCGCGATCAGGCTTGCCGGAACTTTGCAAATCATATCCTGTGGCAAAGCGATCCCGATTGTGTGCTCCTGCGCGAACGATTTAGCCACTTATCCAAGGAAGAGATTAAGTCCCTGGCGATCTACGCCGGTATGACGGGCGGCGTCATGATGACCAGCGATCATCTCGGAGAGCTCTCCGCGGATCGCCTGGAGCTCTGGCGCCTGGTTCTGCACGAAGGGCGAGCTTCTTGCGAATTTCCTCTTCTCGGGCACTCTCAGATTTTCTATGAGCGCATTTCTATAAATTCCCCATCTGCCCAGATGCGTGATGTGCCGAGAGCAGAGGATGCCGTGCTGGTCCAGGTTCGCCACTCAAATGATACAAGAACACCCGGTGCCGTTTTTTTCTTGAATACAGCAAATCACACGCTGCAGCGGACATATGCTCTTGCAGATCTGGGGATAAACGGGCCAGTGTATGTGTATGATTGCGAGAAGCAATCTTCAAATGACCAGCTCGAGACTAAGATGAACGTGACGCTGCGCGGACACCACAGCGCGCTCTATTTTTTCAGCGCCGGTCCCATCGAGGAAAGACCTGCTAGATTGCCGTTCTGAGAGACTGTTTGAAAAGTTCTCACAAAGATCTACCGATGGCTTAATTGATCCGTTTGACCAAAATCCCAGGTGGATTCCCGGGCCATTTCGTTTCGGGTGACATTCCGTCTTTTGTTACCCCACCTCAGACAATGGGATGTAAAGAATGATTTGTGTGCCCATGCCAGGCTCGGAATAAATCTCTGTGCGGCCGCCAAACAGACTTAATTGATGGCGAATGGTGGGGAGACCCAGGCTCGGCTGCAAACCCACTTCTGAGCTTCCCGCCTGAGGCGTATGGGCCGGGAATCCTTTACCGTCATCGCGCACTTCGATCCGCAGAACAGAATCGGTCCATTGCAGCCCAACCACGGCCCGGCTAGCCTCGGCATGCTTCACCACATTGAACAGCAACTCCCGCACACAGTTGAACAGGAGCACATGCAGGTCTTCATCCGGTATGACAAATGACCCATCTGCCTGGAGCTCAATTGGGAGACCATATTGCTGCTGCATTCTGCCGGCCAGCCAGTCAATGGCGTGCGACAGCCCCTCGCCATGCAGGATGGGCGGGCTGAGGTCGATGCTCAAGTGGCGCGTGATCTCGAGAATATCCCTGAGCTCCTTTTCTATGTCGGATATCTCCCTGTCCGCTGGATCGTTCAGGCTCTGCAATCCATCGCGTAAAAATGATAGCTGCATCTGAATGGCATAGATCCGCTGCTGCAGATCATCGTGCAATACATGGGAGATACGCTGGCGCTCGCGTTGTGTGGCTTTGATCAGGTCTGAGGCGAGGTGGCGTACCTCGGTTGTTTTCTCGTGCACTCTCTGCTCCAGCGTTTCATTGAGCAGTTGCAGTTGCTTCTGATGCTCGCGCAGGGCAAGCGCCGCTCGTTTGCGCTCGGTAATATCTTCCACAACAAAACTATACCGAGGATTCCCGGATGGCCCCATCCCGATGAACGCGACCGTCGCGCGCAGCCAACGCGAGCCAGTGAAGCGCAGGTGCTCGTAATCGAACTGGACCGGTTTGCCTTCTCTCTGGCTACGCCTGTATTGCTCGGTCCACAGACGCTCGAAATCCTCTGAATTCCCCAACCCGGTTCCCGTCTTGCCGGGCAGGGCCAGAGGATCGGTGGCAAAGAACTCTGCCGCGGCGCGGTTGCCGGAGATAGCGACGATCTGGTCACCGTTCAATTCGGCGATCCCCATCAAAAAGGGAGCGCTATCGTAAAAGCCTTGTAAGGTTGCTTGCTGATCACGCAAGGCTTCCTCGATCTGTTTACGCTTGGTAATATCAATAATGAACTCGACACACTCTGACTCCAGGCCGTGACCGGATAGCCGGGTTGGCGCAAACAACCCCCACCAACGGGATCCATCTTTGCGAGTCATTTGCTTCTCATACGGGGCGGTTTCTCCTGCCTCGGCAAGATCCCTTGCGGCCCGCGAGTTCACAGCCATAAACTCGGGTGGCGTCAGTAGTGCCCAATCCTTGAGGGATAGAAGCTCTTCGAGACTGTAGCCGCTCATTTCCAGGAAGGATTCGTTCGCCTCCGTGATGCGCCCGTCGAGGCGGAAGAACAGCACACCTACAGTTTCGGTCGATAACGCCTTCTGGATTCGCGCTTCGGATTCGCGCAGGGCTGCTTCCGCTTTCGCGCGTTGTACTGCGTCCCACGTGCGCTCGGCCGTTTCCTCGATCAGTTTGATCTCGTTCTGGCTCCATGTGCGTGGCGTGGAATGGTGAACACTGAGTTTCCCCACGAACCGCCCATGCTTGATGAGTGGAACGCCGGCCAGGGCCGCGACGCCTAACCCCGCGAATGCCGCCCGCTCCGCGAGCGATAACTCGGCAGCCGAGGCAACGTCGGGCACGATAATCGTCCGGCCCGCGGTCAGCGCAGCAAGGAGTTCCCGTCCGAAGTCGGCCATCTGGTAACGCCCGGTGAGGATTGGCACATTGCCAGTGATATAGTTCCGCTCGATGATCAGATCCATGCCATCGTCCGATACCTCCGCGTACATCACGCGGCTGACTCCGAGATGCTCACCCAGCACACGGCTGGCAGTCTCCTGAAGTTCAACCGGATCAACCGGCTGTCTCAATGCGTCGCTCAACTTGAGCACATACGCTTTGTGTTCTTCGCTTTCGCGCAAGGCTGCTTCGGCAAGTTTGCGCTCAGTGATGTCGTTGAACAACACGCCGATCCTTCGGCGTTCCGGTTCCTGAGCAGGAAACGCGTATACACTCCACCATTTGCCAAGCGGTGTGGAGAAATATTCAAAGCGTTCCGGCTTTCTTGTAAGCGCGATGCGCCCGTAGGTTTCAAACCAGAACTTGTCCTGGTCCGGTGCGATTTCCTTCATCCACTTGCCTGCGCCATTTTGAATACCGGTCTGGTGCGCGAATGACGGACTGACCTCCAAAAAGCGATAGTCCACCGGCTTATTGTGCTCGTCGTACCTGACTTCAATCGTGCAAAAACCCTGGTCAATGGAATTGAATAGAGCCTCATATTTGTCTTCGGCACGTTTTGCCAGTTCATCTCTCAAACCCAATGCTTCCTGCTCGGCCTGCTTGCGGGCGGTGATGTCTTCGGTGGTAACCAACACCATTTCTTCCATGCGCACAGTGATCATGTGGAACCAGTTCCGCATGCCTTCGCCTTCATACCAGAGCTCAAAGTCCTGAGTTTCGCCGGTTTCCATGGTGTGCCGCAGCCTGTCAAAAAAACCGTTTGCTTTCGCGGTCGGGAACATGTGCGTGAGCCGGTGCCCGGTAGGATCCACGCCGCCAGTGGTCCGCACTGTGAATGCATTGACAAACGCCACTTCAAAGTCTTCTATATTGTGATCCCCGTCGCGCAAGGGCTTGTAGGCCGTGATGGAGTTGGGCGATGTATCAAGCACCAATTGCAGAAGGTCTCTGCTTTGCTGTAGTTCGCGCTCGGCCTTCTTCTGTGCCGTGATGTCATGGAAGGTCATAATAAAACCGTCACCGTTTTTCACAGCGGTCAGGTCACACCAGTTGTCGTACAGATCGTAGTTGTAATGCTGTTCCATGCGCTGCGGCTCGCCAGTTTCCACAGCTTTCACGTACATGTCGAACAACACATCTGTCACCCTGGGGAACAGCTCCAGAAAGCGTTTCCCTGACACGGCCTCCACCGACCCCAGGTTCAGGATTTGCACTGCGGCATGGTTTGCAGCCTGAATCAGAAAATCCACGATGTTGCCTTGTTCATCGCGGATGGATTGCAGGAACATGATGGCGGCGATGGAGCTGCTGAACATATGCTCCAGTGTATGGGAAACTTCGCCGGGATCGTTGGGAACTTTCTCCAGTTGTTGATTTAGAGGATCTTGTTTCATTGTCACACTCTCGAACTCAGGTAAAGTCAGCACGATACGTATTTATGCCAACGGTAAATCGTTTGTGGACAATCCATTCATGTTGTTGCAGCGAGGGATCGTTTTCGGAAAAATCTTGGTGTGTAATTCCCCCGGGTATCCATGTGTAGCAAAAAAATTATAGCACAAAGCCAGAGGCGATCATCTCCTCTTGCCGGTGTCACTGCTACTCAAAATTACACTCCCTCTTTCGAGGGAGTGTAATTGCTTAATGTGCAGGCTTCTTTGTTTCAGATGCTTCGCAATCGTGAAGAGCGCTCGCGATGACATCGCCCAACGGTGTTTCAGTCCTGCAATCAAACGTGTGCCACGCAATCATCAGGGGCAGCGTATCAGGCCCTGCGCCCACAGGCAGCCCCCGCAGGTTGGGTGGGCGTTGCCGAAACAATCCTCCATGTTCTCGACCGCCATCTCACAACTATTGCAGAAGGCACATGGTGAGAAATCAAAATCCTGGAGACGCTTTCTCAACGCACGGTAGCCCTGGTCGTTCCAGATTTGCAGCAAGTTTCTCTCACGAACATTCCCCACAAAATACTCGTGCGAGGTGCGTTCCCGGTCTCCCAGATAATGCCGGTGCGTATACAGCAACGGCAGACACGGACTGACTTTCCCATCCCAGCGGACTGCCAGACTGCCCCGTTCCACAAACGGACACTGATCGAGATTACGGTTCAGCCTACTTCCCGTGAATTCGAGCTGGTTCAGGTCTTTCAGAACGTCACCAAGAGCTTTCAGGGTCGCGGGCTGGATATCCATCAGTGGCAGGCGTATAGTAGGTCTTATCTCCTGACCTGCGACCAGGTCCAGTGAGCGCATGTACAGGTTCTCATCGAGTAGCTCTCTATTGTGGGCCAGCACGTTGGTAACCGAAAAGTCCACAGCCCCCAGCCTCGTTCCCAGGCGGATCAGTTCACCCAGATCATGGATGTTGCGCCGCATGGCAACAAAAGCAATCCCCAGCTTTGGATGCCCGCTCCAATTGGAGATCCCAAATTTCTGATATTTCAAAAGCCGCAACTGGCCCAGGTTCCCAAGGACGGCTGGCAAAGAGTCTCCCAGACGCACATCGCTGTAGCATTCCGGGGAGGCGCCATCCAAGGAAACCCATAGCATGTCCAGGTTGAGGTCGATCAATTTGCGGGAAACTGCTTCGGTCAGCAGGATGCCATTTGTAATCAGGGAAACACGATGACCGCGTCCCTTTGCCTGCTCCACCATCTCAAGAATTCCGGGATGCGAGAGCGGCTCTCCGTATCCGCCCAGAAACAGCTCCGGCTTCTCCGCGAGCCCGTCAAACGCCGACAGGATACTCTCGAACGTCGTGGGCGACATGTGCCCATACTTCACGTCCCAGATGTTGCGCATGCAGGTAGTGCAGGTGAGATTGCACTTATTGGTCATTTCCACATAGACGCGCTTAAGGGTATGGATGGAGGGACGCAGATGCAAGCCATGCTCATTCCGTTCGATGCGGATCTCATCGCCAGGCGCGAGACCAAGGTCCCTGGCAAGGTGCGGGGGCAGCACGATTTCATTGTGTTCATTGACGCGGGCGTGGTGGATTTTTGCCATGCCGTGGCAGCTCCTGTCGTTGTTAATCCAGATGTGCTTTGAGCAGGGGGATCATCTCACGTTCAATCTCATCGCGCACCGCTCGAAAGACGTTCATAATCTCCTCGTCTGTGCCTTCGGCTTTAGCGGGATCCGGGAAACTATGATGAGCGCGTTTTCCCTTGCCGAGCCAGACCGGACACTCCTCGGCCGCCGAATCGCAAACTGTGACAACGAGGTCGAAATCGGCATCTCGGAACTCCTCTGCTCGCTTGGAGCTGCCCCTGTGCTGGATGCCGATTTCTGACAAAACCTGCAACGCCCCGGGATGGATGAAGCCTGCTGGCCTCGTCCCTGCGCTGAACGCCTGCCAGCTATCACCCAGCCGGGCATTAATAATCGCCTCTGCCATTTGCGATCGGCAGGAATTTCCTGTACAGAGAAACAAGACTTTTTTCATCGCGGCCTCCACAGAATTTCAACGTATTGTACCGAAGGCGCGGGAAGCGGAATGTTATCGTTTGGTTAAGATCAGGCTGTTTCCAGTGCATCTGTCAGGAAGGTCGTGATCTCCGCCTCGCTTGGGATACGGCCCGAGGAGACAAGTTTTTCATTGATCACCAGGCCGGGAGTCGAAAGGATATCGTACTTCATGATCTCTTTGTAATCGGTCACCTTGATGACCTGCGCGTCGATGGCGAGATGCTGTGCAGCGCGTTCCGCCAGCCAGGCAAGCCTCTTGCAGTTTTCACAGCCAGAACCCAGTACTTTGATCGTGAGCATTGTTTTCTCCTTGATAATTAATCCATGTCGATCATGGACAAAGAATGTATTGAGTCAAAATTCAGATTAATGAGCGGGCGCCATGCGGTGGACATTGCGACGACCGACAAACCATAAGGCGCCAGAAAGCGCACCCAGGAAAACAATCAAGTACAACGCCACACGTCCGATGCTCGCACCGTCTGCCCAGGCCCCATAGATCAAGCCTGCCAGGGTGCTGAACAATGCCACCCATCCCACATACGTCCAGGATTTGAGACGGCCAATGATCGTGGAAATGATCAGGATGCTCTGCAGGCTGAGCTCGGGATCAGCCATGAGGTAAGCCAGCAGCGGCCCGCGGTGCATTCCCAGCTCCAGGAACATATTCGCGATGGGCACTTCGATAAGTGTAGGAAAGTACATGAACACGCCGAAGATCACACCCGCCAGGTTGCCGGTCAGGGTATTTTGCCCCGCCAGGGTCTCGATCCATTCGGGTTGGATGAGCACACGGATCACACCCACCGCAAACACACCGACCACCAGCAGGGGGAAGATCTGCCTGGTAAATTTCCACGATTCCCAGAGGAAGTCACGCGTTTCCCCTTCGGTCAGCCTGGCTTTAAGTATCCAACCGAGAACGGCAAGCGAGGTCAGGACTCCGAAGAATTTGCCATTGATCAGGATGTCCAACCCGCCAGGATGAGGAACTATGCCGACGGAAGCGATTAAAAGGGTGAGCGCCAAGAGAGTGAGTGAAATCCATGTCCACTTGTTGAAACCATCCAAAATGTTTTCCATCCCCTTCCATGATGCGAGACCGATCAGGATAAGTAGACCGATCAGGATTGCGCCCTGCGCGGTCACTCCCTCTTCTCCCCTGGCTGCATTGTAGGGAACAAGCCTGTATAGAAAATCCTGAAACTGGTCCATGCGAGGGATGGGAAGGATCAGCGTCGCGTATGTGTCTGTCAGCAGGCCGATCTTAAGCGTGCCAGATAAGAGAAGCGCAACGAGAACGAGCAAGAAGATCAGAGCCACACGCCGCATCTTCCCCTGGGCTGCAAACAGAGCATCAGTAGTTTTATCGTGTTCCACGTCTTCTCGGTGAAAGATAAGTGCCATGATAATGCCGATGCCAATGCCGAACGCCAGCGATAGAACCAGACGGGCAATTGCCAGGTCAGCGCCAATCACGCCGCCTGTATAAATCAGTGCCAGAATATTGGCGGCAGGAGCAAAGAAGAGGAAAGTAATCGCAGGCCCAATTCCCGCCCCCTTTTTGTATATTCCGGCAAAGAGAGGCACAATGGTGCAGGAACACACTGCCAGAACAGAGCCAGCCAGGGCCGCGGCAGGATAGGAAATAAATCTGGGTGTATTTCTCCCAAGAAAACGTGTGACTGTCTCTTTGGGAATCAGCGCGGTCATGGCACCGGCAATATAAAAGGCCGGGAGGAGACACAGCAGCACATGCGCCGCCAGATAGGAAGCCAGATTTCCTAACCCGCTCGAGACTAATTCTGCCAGGAAGTTGAATATATTCATGTGGAGTTCATTCTAGGAGATGGTTTTACACTCAGATTGCTGACTGGGATCACGGCCGGCGAACAGTGCGGGCATTCACATGTGGGATACGTTTGGGCATTCATAAGCAGGAATACGGTCTCTGCCGGGAGTCCGCACACTTCAGCAGAAGCCGTAATCAGGGCCATGTAGGATGTATTTCTTAAGCGGTAGTACACATAACGACCTTCGCGGCGGTCCTCCAGAATGCCCGCCTTGCGTAAAGCCATCAAATGCTGGGAAATATAGGCCTGCCTCCACCCGAGCGCAGATTCCAGGTGACAGACACAGGCCTCGCCCTCTCCGATTGCCAGAAGGATCGCGATCCGCTGGGCGGAAGCAATGGCTTCCATTGGTGCCGAGAGCTGTTCAGCAATTTGTGGAATGGTGGGCTTTTTCATATTCGTAAACCTGAATATATGATAGCAACATATTCAATTTTAGGAATGTAATAAGTGTCATGTTTGAAAGCGACAAAGATCCCTGAAAAATCCGCTTGATAAATACTCTTGAAAACGAGGCGGTCCATACTTTGTACTCGCATGGACCGCCTCGTTTATTTTATTGAATTCACCACAGTCAATTGCTTGATCTTAATCCCGGCCTTCCTTCGATAGCTCTTTATTCAAAACGAAAACGCCAGATCGCCAGACCAAAGAAAGCAACTGCATACATGAATAAGAATCCAGCGGGCATGAGAACGGATGAAAACCCCAGCCCGCGCATCAGGATATTCTGAAATCCATCCATGGCCCAGGCCGTGGGCATCACGTGCCCGATGGCAGCAAACGCTTTTCCGGCCACTTCGAGGGGGAACCAGGCTCCTCCCATGGCAGCGAAAATGAACATTGCAATAAGCGAGAGGGTGATCACCTGGTCCTCTTTGCGTGAGATCGCACTGATCAACAATCCCAGGCTGGCAGCCCATAGAGAGAGCACAGTGATCATGAGCAGGATCGCAAGTGGCTGCCTGCCGTACTCCACGCCAAAGACAAATTGTCCAACCAGAACCAGGATCAACTGCTGTGCAAAGATAATGCAGAACATTGCCAGAACATGCCCGGCAATCACTTCGGCTCGCCGAATGGGACTGCTCAAAAGGCGCTGCAGGGTCCCCGATTTGCGCTCCAGCACCAGAACCATGGCGGAGGTGATCAATCCGAAGATCGAGAATTGCACCATCATTCCGGAAGAGGCCTGGGCAAAACCACCAGGTGAAGCCCCCTCTTCTTCTTTGGGCGCATTCCCGGTCGCCTTTTCCACCGCGACGGTGAGGCCCGGCTTTTCCCAGGCGGCAATCGCCCGCGCCAGGTTGTCCTCCAGATCACTTCCCGGACTGGCACTCCTGGCAATGTGCGCGGACTCCACCGCTCCGGACAATCTGCCGGTTACAGTTTCCAATGCCCTGGAAGCGGTCTGCCCCGCAGGCTGGTGCGTATCGGCAATCACTTCGAGTGAAACGGGCTGATCGTTAAGGAGTTGATTTGTATATCCGGAGGGGATGATCACGACGGCTGCAAGATCACCGTCCTCGACCATTTGATCTGCTCCTCGGGATTCCTCTTCATTTAGAGCCACCGGTCGGATGACTTCCGAATCCTCCAGCAGCGTTTCAAGGCTCACAGCCAGACTACCATGATCCTGGTCGATCACGCCGACTGGCAGCCGCGGATCGACCTCTTCTTTCGGCGCCGATCCGCCCCCCAGAACAAATCCAAAGAACAGCGTGAACAGCAGAGGCATCACCAGCAGGAACAAGCCGGACTTCCAATCTCGCAGGATCTGAGACAAATCTTTGTACGCAAGGTCAAGAATACGCATGGTCCATTCCTTTCTAAACGAAGCGGCGGCGGAAGGATGCTAATCCAACAGCAAAAAAGAGCGCTCCCAGCACGACCAGTACCAGCGTAGGAAGAATGAGAGCACCAGCCTCGGCGCCGGTCAGACTTAATTTCCAAGCCTGCATGGCCCAGCCCTGTGGCATGCTCAGTGCGATCGTATCCATGATCTCGGGGACATTGGGTATTCCATTGGTCACCAGCCCACCGACCATCCCTGTGATCATCAGCACGCCACCCAATATCGGCCCGGTCTGACGAGTGCTCTTTACAAAGGACATCAACATCACACCAAAGCCGGTCGCTGCCACGATCAAACCGAATGTCGCCAGCACAGCAGAAAGGGGTTTGCCCCAGGAGATATGGAAAATCAGGGCCGATGCTCCCAGCAGCACAGCGGTTTGGATCACCAGTGTGATGAAGACACCCACGAACTTTCCGCTCAAGATCGTAAGTGCGGAGACAGGTGTTGCAAATAACCTGGCCAGGGTACCTTCTTCATGCTCACGAATGATCGACTCTGCTCCATTGGCGCCCATGAAAAACACAAAGAAAATCATCATGCCCGCCATGATCGGCCCGATCATCGACAAACCCGGTGCAGCCTGTTCAGCGGTGCCAGATGGAGAAGAAATATGAAGCGCCGCGGCGTGACTGGAACTCTCCAAGTACGCCGCGTATTGCCGGGCTGCCTGTTCGGAAAGGGCGGGATCGGCCTGTGCGCCGCCTGCCTGGACGGCCGCGTCCGTCACGTTTGCCGCGATCTTGGCTCCTGAAAATCCATCCATAAAATGGTTGACCAGGTCTTTCAGGATCCCGGGGCCAATCGATAAAGTTGGGTCCTGATAGAGCAGCACAGCCACATTCAGATCCGGGGTCAGCGCGGCCTGCGTGAAGTTTGCGGGGATGATCAGGGCCACATCCGCCTCTTGGTGATCGACGGCGGCCCTGGCACTTGCTTCATCCGCGACAATACTTAGCTCCAGGATATCTTTCAGATCTTCGTTTTCCAAAAAATGGATCAACATCTCCCCCGCTTTGAAGGTCCCTGCTCCTCCGGGAGAACCCGGCTGGTCCAGGTTTGCGATCACAACACGTGTTCGCGCGAGAGTAAAGGATCCGTTCCCACTCGCCAGGCCACCGAAGGCAAAGTAGAGCAGCCCGGCGATCAGCAGTGGAGCACCGAACATCATAATGAGCGCAAACACGCTGCGAAGCACGCGTTTCAAGTCTTTGAGGGCAACATCCATAATATTCATTCTGTTTTCCTCTCCGGTTTACTCGCGCAGGGCTTTGCCTGTCAGGTGCAGGAACACGGCTTCCAGATTTGGTTCCTGGATTTCCACGGAGGTGATCCGCACGTTTGCACGGGTTGCCGACTCGAACAGACGAGGCAAGATCTGATTGCTATCCTCAGCCAGAACTGTCAAATGTCCATCTTCCGCGAAGACCCTGTGCACACCGGCTGTTGCCTGCCAATCTGCAAGGACACCTGCTGATTCTGCATTGAGGGTGAGATCGATGCGATCCAGCTCTCCAACCATCCTGACTAACTCCGAATGAGTGCCACAGGCAATGACCTTGCCCTGATCCATAATGGCGATATGATCTGACAGCTCCTGAGCTTCCTCCATATAGTGGGTCGTGTACAGCACGGTCATGCCCTGCGAGTTCAGCTCTTTGATATTGTCTAGGATATGGCGCCGGCTTTGCGGATCAATTCCCACGGTTGGCTCATCCATGATAATGACGGCAGGCTTGTGCAGGAGCGCCGCCCCAATATTGACTCTGCGCTTCATGCCGCCGGAAAATTTGTCCACCCGATCCTTCTGGCGGTCTGCCAGCCCGATGATTTCCAGGACTTCATCGACCCGCTTGTCCAGGGGATCGCCGCGCAGCCCATACATCCTGCCCCAGAAGCTGAGGTTTTCACGGGCCGACAAATCTCCATAGAGCGCAATATCCTGCGGCACAATGCCGATCATCCCTTTCACTTTGTTTGGGTCCCTCACGATGGAGTATCCCATTACATAAGCATTCCCACCGGAGGGCTGTAGTAAGCAGGATAACATCGAGATCGTGGTGGATTTTCCGGCTCCATTAGGACCTAACAGGCTGAAAATCTCCCCCTGTTGGACTTCGAAATTGACCCCCCTAACGGCTGCAAACTCGCCAAAGCACTTCTCCAAATTTTGGACTTGAATCGCTTTCTGAAACATTTTTCCTCCAGCTTTATTCCATGAATGTTTACGTAAAGCAGCGATTTGCTTTATTTGACTACTTTGCTACCCACCTGAAATCATAATTCTTATGTCACAAATATGTTACGTCTGTGAAAGGAAAAAATCCCCTGCCGATTGGGTAGTTTGAGCCTAGCCAGGTGGATAGGTGAGACTATCATCATGAATATGCAAACCCAGCGCGATGAGAGATCACCGGTCCAGCTGACATAGGAGCGCGAGATAACCTGCGGGCACAATGCCTGTAAAGACCGGATCTACAAATCAGAGCCTTGCGAAGGTTTCCTGGAAGGACAAAACCTCCCAGCCCAACCTTCGCAAGGCTCAACATATAGTAAGGGGCGCTCGCAGAGCAACCCGACATGCCAACTATTGTCTGGCTACAAGCCAGAGCTACTACCCCCTACTGGTGTCATTGCTTCACCCCAAAAAGCAGGGCTCGCAATGACACCAGCGGGGGAATCACGTTTCATCCCTTTTGTTCGCGCCGTAGGCTCGAGCAATCGGCAGCACCAGAAGCAGGCCGGACCTCTGTTCATTCAACTCGCCCACCACATCTTTCGTCGCGGCAACGACTGCAGCTACCTGCGCGTCGTCGTTGACCACAGTAAAGATCGTCCGGTTCATATTCTCGGGAACTTCGTAGAAATCCTTCAAGGAAGGGATGAGGGGCATATCATCGCGCCACCCATCCTGCTGGCGAATGCGACCCATGCCGGTGCTGAAAAAGACGGTTGCTCCGCGAACACCTTTATCTTCCCAGGCGATGAGAAGCTCTTCGAGTCGATCTGGATCGTTAAGAACCATCAAGACGAGATACATCAGTTTGCCTCCTCTTTCTGTGGATCAGCTGTTGTCGTGCTCCGTTGAGCTACCTGCCTCTTCTCGGCGAACAACGCTCGCAGGATGGGTGGAGTCACCAGCGTGGTCACCAGCACCATGGCGACGATCGCAGAAAAGAGGTCCGAATCGACCAGCCCCTGATTGATCCCGACACCTGCCACGATCAGGCCCACTTCTCCGCGTGAGACCATTCCCGCTCCCAACTGGACCGACTCGCGCCGGCTCAATCCCGCCAGCCTGGCGCCAATGCCCGAGCCCAGCCATTTTCCGACGATGGCAGTGAGAGTGATCACCAGGGTAAAGATGATCATATCCACCTGTAGGGTGCGGGCGTTGACCGAAAGCCCAATGTTGATAAAGAAGATCGGCACGAACAGGCCGTAGGCCAGGGCGTGGACGCCTTGCTCCACGCGCTCCCTCTCACCGCTGCGAGCCGTCATCAGCCCGGCGATGAACGCGCCCGTGATGGCAGCCATGCCGCCCAGGAGCTCTGCTGCCACGCCGTAGGTAAGCATCACCACGAGCGCCAGCGTGAGCACACCCTGGCTGATCGGCAGATGAGACACGCGCCGCATCAGCCACGGCAATACCCAGACCCCGAAGGCCAGCGACAGAGACAGGAAGGCGATCATCTTGACCAGGATCCAGACCACGCCGCCCAGGCTTCCCGCGCCCGATGTCACGGCCAGGAAGATGGAGAGCCCCAGGATGACCAGAATATCGTCGAAGACCGCGGCGCCCAGCAGGCTTAAGCCAACCCGACTGCGCAGTACCTTGAGCTCCATCAGCGTCTGCGCTGAAATGCTAACACTGGTGGCACCCAGCGTCAAACCGAGAAAGAGCGCCACGGTATCCTCCAGTCCAAAGAGCCGCCCCGCTCCCCAGCCCAGCAGCGTGGGGACGAGCACACCTAACGCTCCGCCATAAGCCGCTACCCGCGTGTTGCGGGTCAGCTCATTGAGGTGCAGCTCCAGGCCGGCGATGAACATCAGCAGCAGGACACCCAGCTCGCCTAGCTCCGCGATCATGTGACCAAGGTCGGCATCAATAAAGGGCAGATGCAGCAAGTCGATGACCGATGGTCCGAGCAGGATGCCCACCAGGAGCTCTCCTAACACCGAGGGCTGCCCCAGCCGGACGCTCAAATAGCCTGCCAGCTTGGCAGAGAGCAGAATAACAGAAAGCAGAAGAGCTAGTTGCAGAAAAGTGCTCATGGTGACTTCCCTGTATCTGGTTCAATGGAAAGTAGTGAAAGTTTGGTCTTGCTCACATAAATCATGCTTCTTCCTCCGAATAGATCAGTACTGTCATTAGTGTCATTGCGAGCCGCTCGTTGGCAAAGCAATCTCCTCATTCCAGGGTGATTGCCACGTTGGGAAGAACCGCGAAGCATCCCCGCAACGCCATAACTATCCAAGCACATACAGCATAGCCATGGAACCGATATACATCCCCGCAATCGCAAGGCCATCCCAGGAGATGCGCGTGGGCGTTTTGGGGGAGGCGCGGTACATCAAGCTGATAATGATCACGCCAGTCATCATCATGGTCATCACCGCGGCAAATGCATTGGCACTATTGAGCGATGCCCAGTAGTTGTGGGTACCATCGGCAAGGTCATAAACAAAGAAGAGCGTGATATTAAAGAGATTGCTGCCTAGCACATTGCCAATGGCGAGATCGATCGCCCCAAGGCGGATCGCGGCCAGGCTGGCCGCAATCTCGGGCAGGGATGTGGTGAGGGCCAGAAACAGATTGCCCACAAAACTGCGGGAAAGCCCAGTGGTGGCGGCCAGGCGGTCGCCAATCGAGGCGAGCCAGGTCCCGAATGCAATCACAGCAATGCTACAGAGAAGGAAGACCAGGAATGCTCTGCGTGCAGAGATTGCGGCATAGTTATTCTCGGCAGCTTCCTTTTCAAGCACTTCCCCCGCCCGTTCTTTCTCCAGCCCGGCGATCATTTTGCCGCCGAGGGCATACAAGATCACAATGACCATGCTCAGCATACTGATTCCGAACAAACCCAATCCATTCAGCCCAGGTCCGATCAGCACACCCATCGCTACCATCCCGAGCATCAATACGCCCAACCCACCCGAAAGGATGTGAACTTCCTGCGCTTTGGCCAACACCCTTCCTGGCTGGTATGCCAGGTCGATCATAGCGATCAGTGCCAGGTTGAACAGGCAGCTTCCCAAGACTGCTCCAGCGGCCAGGTTTGGCGCGTTCAGCCAGGCGACGGCCGATACCCCGGAGGCCAATTCCGGCAACGATGTGATGGCAGCGATGAGAATCGCTCCGATCCATGCTCGTCCCAGGCCAGTTTTTTCAGCAATGACATCGCCGTACTTCGAGAGCAGGGAGCCCGCCCAGAAGATCAGCGCTGCACAAAGAATAAATTCGATCCAGATCATGGTATCCCTATCCTGAGCAGCAATGAGCCATGCGTTTCCAAAACGTTTTGGAGGCACAGCAAAAAAAGAACAAAAATCTCCCAAAAATCAGCCGCCGGTGGAGGGGCGGATCAAAAGGTTCGGTTTGATCAACACCGGAGCGCTAACCGCTTCGCCTCCGATCGTTTTGAGAAGCATATCAACCAGCTGCCGCGCAATGTCGAACACCGGGATGTCAAGCGTTGTCAGAGGCGGCTCTGTATGCCTGGCTTCCTGAACACCGTCAAAGCCCGCCACGGCAAGCTCACGACTAATCTCCAGACCATACTTGTGCGCTGCATGCAGCACACCAAAGGCGGTTTCGTCATTGATGCAAAGGATTGCATCCGGCGGGTCGGGCAGGCTCAGCAATTCGATGGCACGTTGATAGCCGCCCGTGCTTGTCAGGTCAGCGGAGACAATGCGCTTTTCACTTAATCGCAGCTTACAAACTTTGATGGCACCGCGAAACCATTCGAGCCGCTCCGCCTGCTGCACCAGATTATCCGGTCCGCCAATGAAAGCGAAACGCCGACAGCCATTCTCTTGCAGATGGCGTACGAGATCAATATACCCCTCGGCGCCATCCACGCGGATGCATGGGTATCGTCCCTCCCCGGAATAGTCCAGGGTGGCAAAGGGAATATGCTGCCTGGTCAGAAATTTGACGCGCCAGTCACGCAGCCGGAGACGGTTGAGAATAAAGCCATCCACCTTTCCGCCTTCGGCCCAGCGCCGATACATCTCGCGTTCCTCCTCTTCACTGCCCACAGCCGAGACCAATAAGTCATAATTGCGCGGGGCAAGCTCATTCCCCAGGCCGGCAATAAACTCGGTAAAAAATGGTTCTGCAAAATGCTGTGCGCCTGCCGGAAGAATATAGCCAACAGTCTCCGCTTTCTGGCGACGCAATTGCCGTGCGGCGCGGTTTGGCGTATATCCCAGCTTTCGGGCTGTATTGATGACCAGTTGTCGCGTCTCTTCAGCTACATCGTCATAACCGTCCAACGCGCGCGAAACCGTGGTAATGGACAGGTTGAGCTTTTTGGCAACATCACGAATAGTCGGGCGCATGGTTCTCCAAAACGTTTTGGAAACTTATGGTAATATTTTATCACAGGCAGTTGAAAACCAACTCTTTCCCAAGACAGCGAGGAAACATCATGAGCAGTGAAAACACGTCCTTTGCACAGCGCAGCGGGAAGAAGATCCATTTCGATCACAAGGATATGGATTATTATCTTTCCTGGATCCTCGGGCGCGAAATCTATCATGGCAGTGATCGTGAAGAGTCCCTGTCGGCAGCCAGGCGGATCACCAGTGCCGATGCCGATAGCTGGCATCGCGAATGGAGTACCCTGGCCAGGCAGGTGCAGGAGCAGGCAGAACATGCCCTGCAGAATGGCGAACACGAAACTGCTCGCAAGGCTTTCCTGCGCGCCAGCACCTATCACCGCGCTCCGCTCTTCATCATGGGGCGTAAACATCCCGATTTCTACCGCCACTGGCAATCGATGCAGAGCTGTTTCCGAAACGGAGCGCAACTGTTCAACCCGGTCATCGAACCTATTGAAGTGCCATTCGAGGGGCAGACCTTACCGGGGTATTTCTGGAAAGTAGACAACTACGAGACACCTCGCCCCACGCTGGTGGTGGTTGGCGGCGTGGAAACCTGGGCGGAGGATTGTTACTTTATGATCGGACCCGCAGGCGCTGAACGCGGTTATAACGTCATCACGGCGGACCTGGCCGGCCAGGGGATGAACCCGGATCAGGGTCTACATTTCGGGGCACGGATGGAAGTGACGGCCAAGGCCCTAGTGGATTACGCCCTCTCGCGCCCCGAAGTGGATCCGAGCCGGCTGGCGCTATACGGCTTCAGCTGGGGCGGGCATATCGCCTTCAAGGCGGCGCGTTTCGACTCGCGCATCCGGGCGATGATCGCCAACCCGCCCATGCCAGATGTATTCCGCTCGGTGCTGGCCCAGCAGAAGGACCATAACCGTCACGATCCCATCAGCCGCACGGCATTCGACCAGATCGTCTGGCGCTTTGGACTGAAGATCAGTTTCCATCCGAGAGATATTGCCGCCCGCTTCGGCAAGGCATGGGATTACCTGACGAATGGAAAAGTGGATGTGAAGCAGATCCGCTGCCCTGCCCTCTTGTTGGCAGGCGAGGGCGAGGCGGAGGTCACATTGAAGATCGTCCGTGAGTGTTTCAAGCAGTTACCGAACCCGCAGAAGAAAATGGTCATCTTTACCAGAGAGCAGGGCGGCGAGGCGCACTGTCAAATTGACAATCTCGCACTGCCCAACCAGACCATGTTTGACTGGATGGACGAGCTGTGGGGACATCCAAAATCTAATAGAAAATAACCATTGATGACTTATATCTGGGAGATGTTCAGACACCATGCCCACTTCAGAGCAGCCTGACGGGCGGAATTACATCTATCCTGAAATTTAGGATGCATGTTAGTGTGATCGACAGCGGCGGAATGCTAGAATATTTTGAGGTTAACTGCCCTCTTTTCCATGCAACCCACCACAACATTCCTGACCATCAGGAGAAGATGAAGATGGGGACTCGAACCCTATTGCTATCCCTGTTCACTCTACCGGAGAATGTCCCATGTACCGCCTGAAATCCATCACGCTTGTATTGTTGCTTGCGCTGACGGCCTGTCAGCTATCCAGCCCTACGCCCGCTCCCACGCAATCTCTGATAAAACTACGCTTCACTTACTGGGGGTCTGAAATGGAAAAAGCTGCTATCGAACAAATGGTAGTGGCCTTCGAGACTGCCAACCCCGATGTGTACGTCGAACCGATCCAGATCCCGTACGAGGGCTATATCGCCCAGGTCACGGCGATGATGCAGAACGGACAATCGCCGGATGTGGGCTATTTGCCCGGCCTACAGGCCCCGCTCTGGGCACAGGAAGGTAAGCTGCTCGATCTGACCGACCTGATCCAAAATGATCCCTTGCTCTCGACCACATTGTTGGCCAGCCGCTATTACTACGCGCCCGGAAAGGTTGCCGGCGTCAACACTGCCGTCGAAGCAACATTTCTCTTCTATAACAAGGCCTTGTTCGAAGAAGCAGGTGTCCCCTATCCACCATCAGACCCGACCCAGGCGTGGACCTGGGATGAGTTCGTCGCCGCAGCCGAGAAACTGACCAGCGATGTCAACGGCAAGCATCCCGGCGAGGCAGGGTTTGATCCCGAACAGGTCAGCACGTATGGCGTAGCATTTGACAAAACGTATGAAGGCTGGACGTTCTATCCCTTTATCTTCAGCAACGGCGGGCAACTGGTCAATGAGGATGGGACGCGCCTGCTGCTCGATTCGCCCGAAGCCACCGAAGCGATGCAGAAACTGGCAGATCTGATGTGGGTCCAACACGTTGCCCCCACGCCCACGCAGGATCAGAACCTGCCGGGCTACGTGACCATGCTCCAGACCGGCAACCTGGCCATGCACATTTCCGGGCACTGGAGTCTGCTTGACTACGCCGCGGTGAAGGATCTCGAGTTCGGGGTGGCTGTCCTGCCGAAGTTCAAGAAACCGGCCACGGTGGTGCTGGGCTCTCCCACGGTCATCTTTGCCGCGACCCAGAACAAGGATGCCGCCATCCGCTTCTACAATTTTCACAACAACCCGGAAGCCGTCGATCTCTTTGCGCGCGGACTCTGGATGCCCCTGCAGAAATCTTACTACACCGAGCCAGACAAAATGAATATCTGGCTCGACAACCCCGCTCATCCCGCAGAAGCACGACCCGCCTTTACCGATTACATCCTGAATTACTCGATGCCGATTCCCTCTTACTATCTTCGTAACTATGCCCAGGTATTAGATGTGGCGCTGCGCCCGGCGATTGACAGCATCTGGAACAATGAAGCGAGCGCCGTGGAGGCTTTCGCTGAAGCTGTGAAAACGGCCGAACCGCTGATGCAAGGCCGGTGGGATCGATGAACGTCCCGCTGCGGCAATCCACGCGGGGGCGTCTGCTCCTGCTCGTTTTTCTCGTGGTTGTGCCCGCCTTTCTTGTGCAGCTTTATGGCGCGTGGAGCGACCTGCAGCAGGATATTGCAACACGCAAACAGGATGCGGGACGCATCATCATACGCGCCCAGGGAAATTTTCAGACGCTGCTGGATACATCACGCACGGTCTTTACAGAATTGATCCGGCTTAACACTATGCGCGCTCCTCACAACTGCACGCAGGTCTTCAGTCAATTGAATCTCGCCTATGAACGACTGGCTCCTGATGCTACGAATATCGGTTTAAGCGACGCCGAAGGGAATATCTATTGTGCCATCAACACGGTAGTCGGGCAAAAGAATATCGCCGACCAGCCGCATTTCGTACGCGCGACATCATCCCTGGATATGGCAGTCGGGGATTACAGCCTTAACCCGTCGACCGGGGTGCCCACTCTGAGCATTGCCTACCCGGTGCTCTCCTTTGATGGCAAAGTCGAAACAGTGATCTTCATTACCTATGAGCTTCGCTGGATAGAAGACTGGCAAAAACAAGAAGCGCTGCCTGTGGGCACAGCAGTCACGCTCGTCAGCCCAAAGGGAGAAATTCTCGAGCGTTATGACAATGGGGCAAGGGAGGGCAGCGAGAGCAGCGCGATACAGGCAACCTGGTATGCAGCGCTTCAAGACGGACGAAATGGATTGGAAGCTCCAGATGTGGATGGGGTGACCCGCCTTCATACCCTCGCGCCGCTACGCTCGGGCTCTGAGACTGCTGCTTGGCTGCATCTTGGTTACCCGGTGGCGGAAATCTATGCAGAGGCGCGGCAGGCGTTGGCCTGGAGATTGGCGCTGCTGGGGATTGTCTTTGTGACGGCGCTTGGACTCGCCTGGTGGGGCAGCGAGCTGTTGTTCCTTCATCCGTTGAAGGACCTGATGAGCGTAGTGGCAAGAGTGCATCAGGGAGATCTGACCGCCCGCGTGTCATCCATCCCTGCGGTAGGAGAGCTAACCGGGTTGGCACAAGCCTTCGACCGCATGACGGAGTCGTTACAGCAGCGTGAGTCGGCCCGTCAGCAGGCACAGGAAGGATTAAGCAAAGCCAACGCCCGCTTCCAGGCCATCTTTGACAACGTTGCTGTCGGCGTGGCAGTGATGGGATTGGATCGCAAGCCCATTGCGTTTAACGCCGCTGCCGAACAGATCATCGGCTACGCGGCGGAAGAAATTAAGGGTATCGATCCGCGCACGCTGGCTGTGCCCGAAGATCGCGGCATCGATGCCGCCCTGTTTCCTGAGCTCATCGAGGGCAAGCGTGACACCTACGTGATGGAGCGCCGCTACTATCGAAAAGATGGGCGCGTCTTTTGGGCGCGCATCAATTATTCTCTCGTGCGCGATCTCGAGGGCAAACCAGACTATCTCATTGGTCTCATCGAAGATATCGACGAGCAAAAGCGCGCCGCAGAACGACTGGCAGAGCAGGAAGCAGACTATTTGCTCACTCTGAAGCAGCGCGTGGAGGAACGTACTCACGAGCTGGAGGAAGCCAACCGCCGCCTGCAGCAGGAAATCGAGCAGCGGTTGCTGGTCGAGGGTGAGCTTGCCAGACGAGCTGCAGAAGAGGCCGTGACTGCTGACCGTACGCGCCTCGCCCGGGACCTGCACGATGCCGTCACCCAGACCCTGTTCTCGGCCAGCCTGACAGCCGAGGTCCTGCCCGATCTATGGGACATGGATTTGGAAGAGGCGAAACGCTCCACTGAGGAATTACGCCAGCTCACGCGCGGTGCGCTGGCCGAGATGCGGACTCTTCTGCTTGAGCTGCGTCCGGCTACCCTGACGCAGACCCGCCTCAATGATCTCATCAAACAATTGTGCGAGGCGTTTATTGGGCGTTCACGGCTCCCCATCACTCTGACGATCGAGGGCGAATGCCAGCTTCCTCCGGAGGTGCAGATCGCGTTCTACCGGGTGGCACAGGAGACCTTGAACAACGTTTTCAAATATGCCCACGCCACACAGGTAGACGTAAAGCTCTTCCTTTCCCCCTCTTCGGTACATCTGGAGACACGTGATAACGGCGTTGGCTTTGACATGTCTACAGCCAAGCCCACCAGCCTGGGCATGCGCATTATGCGCGAACGCGCCGAAGCAATCGGCGCGGACTTGCACATCTCCAGTCAACCTGGCTCAGGCACATGCATAGAAATGACCTGGCATGAAAATCCGAATCTCGGGTGAAATGGCCCTCTGGCTAACCGTTCTAATGCAATAACGGGGTAATGTATTTTTCGAGCATGGCTTTGCTGATCTCGCCTGTCCAGGCATAGCGGACCATTCCCGCGCGGTCGATCACATACGAATTGGGCAGTGTGCCATTGCCGAATGCCCGCAGAGATTCCCCGTCTGGATCCAGCCAGACGGGGAACTCCAAATGATAACTCTGCACAAAGGGTGAAACGACGTTCACAGGATCGCCAGCATCAATGGCAATGATAGTAAACCCCTCGGACTTATGTTGATCGTAATACGATGCCAGGGTGGGCATCTCCGCCTTGCATGGTGGGCACCATGTCGCCCAGTTATTGACCAGCACAATGCTCCCCCGGTAATTCGCGAGGGCTTCCCGTTCTCCCGTCAGGCTTTCGAGGGAAAGTTCCGGGGCAGCAAAATTAACCTCGACCGGCACCACAGACGATAACGATTGCGCATTGCTTTGAGAGCGCGGGGAAGCCATGACAACGAAGGCAAAACCGATCAATAACAGCCCTGCTGCGGTGGGGAGGATTGGATAGGATTTTTGTGATCTGCGGCGATATTTCTTTTTTGACATTGGCACTGCCTGAAGAGTCGAGTTAATTCTGAAGTGCGCGGGTGATCTCTGCCAGCAAATTCTGTTCCGGGGCTGCGCCCACGACAATGCCCGCGCCGGAATTGATCACAGTTTGCGGCACACCGTGGACGTTGAACTGGTTCGCCAGCTCTGGGAATTCCATCGCTTCCACCCCTTCCGCACGGATCATCTGTGGGTTTTCCAGGGCCATCTGGTGGGCAAGCAACACCGCGCGCGGGCAATATGGACAGCTCGGGGTGACGAACACTTGCAGGACCAGTGGCTTCTTCAGGCTCTTGAGAAACTCCCTTGTCTTTTCATTCAGTCCAGAATCCCGCCCGGAGACCATCAAGATATCGTTGATCAGAGTGCCAAACTCATGTCCCGAGGGAACGCCTGAGAATTGCACGCCCAGATCCGTGACCTGTGTCCCATCCTTTGCCGCGATGACGATCCCGGGTGCATGGAAGACGTTGAACTGATCGGCGATCTCATGATCGTCCTGTACGTCATATACGCGCAGTTCAAGTTTTTCACTGAGAGCGGTAACTTCCTCTAGAAGCTGTTTCGTTTCCAGGCAGTGATCGCAGTTCTCTTTTGAACCAAAGTATAGGATCTGCACCGGCTCTTTCAGTTCTTTGAAGGCTTCGTTGACTTGTTTTGTGATCTGGTCACTGAGCAGTTTTTCCATGAATTGCTCCTGTACCTCTAGACGAGCTCGACTTTAGTTGTTGTGATCTCGAAGGCAGGTGGTTTTTCGAGATGCTTCTTCACCGCGCACAGCTCTGCAGAGCGGATCAGCGAATCGCGATACTTATCCGGGAAGGAGTCCGGCACCTGGATATCCAGATCGATCTTATCCACCATGTGTGTGAACGGGTTGCTGTGAACGCGCTGAATGAGGCGGATGCCGTCAGTCGGAATGCCGCGCTGCTGGCAGAAGCCCAGCACGTAGATTCCCGCGCAGGTGCCGATGGACGAGAGGAAGGTCGCGAACGGCGTGGGTGCGCTGGCAGCCGGGGGTTGATCCGTTGGCACAGTAAAACCACCAAACTGGGCATCCACACGTGAGCCACCCGGAAAGTCGATGATCATTTCCATGTTTTGTTCATACTCCTTGTTACATCATGTAATTTATTGTTGTCATCTCTTTGATGCACAGGGTCGAAAAAAGTTGCAGATTTCACAAATGCTGCTGTATACTTTTCCCTGCAACTTTTTTATGTAGATTGCATCTAATGAATCAAACAATGCAGCCGCAGCCCGACATCTCACTGGAAGCCCTGCTCGCCGGAGACCGCGCCGAGTTCGCGCGCATGGTCGACCTGTATTCCAACCCGATTTACCGCCTCGGCCTGCGGATGCTTGGCAATGCCCAGGATGCTGAAGATATCCTCCAGAATACGTTTCTCAAGGCGCTGATGCACTTGCCGACCTTCGAGGGCCGCTCCAGCCTGTCCACTTGGCTCTACCGGATCGCGGCCAATGAAGCTCTCATGCTGCTGCGCAAGAAGAAGCCGGAGGTGAACCTCGAAGATGTCGAGGGAGAAGAACACGCTGAAGATCTGAAGCCAACTCACTTCGTCGATTGGAGCGCTCTTCCCGAGCAGGAACTACTATCGGGTGAAGGGAAAAAGGTTCTCGATCAGGCTGTCCAGAAATTGCCTGAATCCATGCGGATTGTTTTTCTCCTGCGCGATATAGAAGGGTTATCCATTAAGGAGACTGCCGAGGCGCTGGGACTCACCGAAACCAATGTCAAGACGCGTTTGCTACGCGCTCGCATGTTCCTGCGTGAACAGCTTTCCGCGTATTATGGTGAACACTTTACCCGTGAGGAGCAAGGCACAAAATGACCGAACATCTCCATTCCAATTGCGAGCGTTTACTGGGATCTTTATCGGAATACATCGACGGCGAGCTCAACCCGGAACTCTGCCTGGAGCTTGAGAAGCATCTTGCCGGATGCGATAACTGCCGCGTGGTGTTGAATACAACCAGGCGGACAATCGATCTCGTGCATGCACAGGTCGAACGACCTGACCTGCCCGACGATGTGCGTGAACGCTTGTTCAAGCGCCTGAATCTGGATGATTACCTGAACGACAGGTCTTGAGCATGTTCCCTGCTCTTTTTGATTAAAAAACGCCTCCGCACTTTTCCTTGCGGAGGCGAGATTTCTTAAGAGGAATCGTTAGCCGATTGCATCATGCATTGTATCGACGGCCAGCAGATCTAGCGCGGCTGCCACTACTGACTCGGGACTCACCAGACGCAAACAATCATGGTGCCCCATCGGGCAGATGCTCTTATAACAAAACTTGCAGGGAACATCATGATACAGCGTTCGGTGTGGAACCATCCATGGCGTGTGTTGTGGATTGGTCAGCGCATAGAGATCCACGACAGGCGTGCCCAACGCGGCCGCGATATGGATCGGGCCTGTGTTGTTGGTAATCAGCAGAGGAGCGATGGAAATCAGAGCTGATAGTTCTCCGAGATCCAGTTGGCCTGCCAGCGAGAACGACTCCGCCCGCATGCCTCTGTGAATTATTTTAATCAGCTCGATCTCAGGTTCCGTACCGGTAAACACAATCTGATATCCATCTTTGGAGATCAGCGTTTCGGCCAGCCTTCCATAGCTTTCCGGGGGATAACGCCGGGAAGGCGCGCTTGCCCCGGGATGGATCACAATCCAGGGCCTGTTTTGATCTAAGCATATCTGTCTTAACAGGTTATGAACGTTTTCAAGAGATGCTCTGGGGACCTGCAGCGAAAGATGTTCGTTCGTCGTTCTGCTGCCCACAGTTGCCACCAGATCCAATTGCCGGCGGACTTCATGTCGAATATCCGCCTGGCCGAAATGATCCGTTTCGGGGACCCAGTGCGTGAGCAGGTAATAGGGGTTTTCGCGGCAGTGCGCCAGGCGGAGGGGAATATCTGCCATAAACGTGAACAACGCCGCAGGGAGCGGGCTCTGACTGAATGTAGTGAAGATCACCGCTGCATCGAACTGAGAGCGTCGGAGCTGCTCGATCATTTGAAACTCAAGGCTGCTGCCCGTAGGTGGTGCACTGGCCTTCATCCACGGCGGGTCATAGACAATGGTTTCATCGACCTCTGGGATGAGCGGAGCCACCCTGGCACCCGATTGAGAGGTCAGCAAAGTAACTTTGCGCTCGGGCAGTGTTTCCTTCAGCGCTCGAATGGCGGGTGTGGTCATCAGCACATCGCCGAGCGAATCAAGCCGGATGCATAAAATATTTTTCGCTTCTTCCCATTCTCTTTGATCAGTCATGATGTACTTTGGTGCAACTGCCATTGCATCCTTTACTACTCCCTTACCTCTTGTCCAAAATGTGGCGGATCTTTTCGATGACACTCGTGGTGGAATAACTCTCAAGATAAGGCAGGATTTCCACCCGCCCGCCCAGTTCGTCGACCAGAGCTGCTTCGGGGAGAGTTTCACGCGTATAGTCCCCACCTTTGACAAAAATATCGGGCTTGACCCTGCGGATTAGATCATGCGGCGTATCGCTATCGAATGGAACGATGTGATCGACGCAACTTAAGGCAGCCAGCACCTGAGCCCGGTCCTCAAGCGAATTGATGGGCCGCTCGGGCCCCTTGAGCCGCCGGATGCTCTGATCAGAATTAATGCCGAGGATCAGAACATCTCCCAGCGCCTTGGCGCGATTGAGATAAGCAATGTGACCCCGGTGTAAGATGTCGAAACAGCCATTGGTGAACACGATTCGGCGCCCCGAGCGGCGGTAGAGCGTGACTCGCAATGCCAGCTGAAATACATCGTTGATGAACTTTTCGTCTGTGGAAAAGTACTCTTTCAATTCATCAAGCGCACAGGCTGACGTTCCACTTTTCGAGACGACCACTGCAGCCGCGGCCGAGGCGATTTCTGCTGCGTGCTCCACGTGAGCTCCCGCGGCGAGGCTCATAGCCAGCGCGCTGACGAACGTATCCCCGGCACCCGCGGCCTGTGAGTCGGGTCGGGGCTCGGCATAGGTGCGGTACGGGGTCTCATCCTCCCCGTGGAAGATCAACGCACCGCTGTGATCGAGTGTGATCGCCGCGATCTGCGCGCCGGTCAAGTGCAGAAGATTGCGGCCCTCATCACTGATCTGTCGCAGGCGATCTTTGTCCTCGTGAGCTTTCTTGATTCCCAACACCTGAAGAGATTCTTCATAGTTTGCTTTGACGGCTGTCGGGTTGAGCCCAACATACGCCTGTAGCTGTTTCGAATCAACAACGATTACGCGCGGGTCGCTCCTTTGAAGCTCAGCCAGACATTCCAGAACGCGCCGGGTGATCAGACCATGGTTGTAGTCTGAAATAACGAGAGCCTCGCAATCGTAATAAAGCGTTTTCAGGCGCTCCATTAATTTTGACTCCATGTCTGTATCCAGAGGAGTAGATGATCCCTGATCAAACCTGACCACGAGCTGCGAACCGGCCAGGATTCGCTGCTTGGAAAGAGTGGTCCTGTTTGGTGCATTCAAGATACGTGCGGTGGAGACATGCCGCTGCTTCAATGATTGGAGCAATAGTGTCCCAGCCTCATCCTCCCCGATCACGGATAGAAACGTGACTTCCGCTCCCAAGGCGCTCAAGTTGACAACCGCGTTCGCTGCGCCTCCTGGCACATATTTGATCTCGCGAACGTCCACGATAGGAACGGGCGCCTCCTGGCACAGGCGCTCTGATGTTCCCTGGAGGTAACTGTCAAGCATGGCCTCGCCCAGCACCAGGATCTTTCGGCCGGCAAAGCCGTCGATACGATTGATTAGATCGCTATTCTTACTTCCCATAGTTCAAATTCCGTTCCAGGCTGTCCGCAGTAATCTTGTCTGCTGCACCCTTCAAATTCTTTACAATAAAATCAGGCTGCCTGCCGGGACTTAACTGCCACTCTGTTTCATGGCCGTTATCGAGCAACACGGTCCGGCAGCCCGCCCGGTTCCCGGCTTCGATATCGTGGAGAATATCACCCACCAGCCAGGAAGCGCTCAGATCCAGATCATGTTCTTGTGCTGCCCGATAGAGCATCCCTGGCTGAGGCTTTCGGCAAGTGCAATCCACTGCGTATTCACGCACACTTCCCTCAGGAAGATGCGGGCAATAATAGAAATCGGTCAGAAAGACGCCCGCAGCGGCGAGCAGTTGCTTCAACATACTTCTGACCTGAAACAGATCCCTCTCCTGGAAGAATCCACGGGCAACACCAGATTGATTCGAAATGACGATTAACTTAAAGTCATGCTCCTGTATGAGCCTTAAGGCCTCATAGGCGCCTTCCGTCAGACGAATACGATCGGGGTCCACGTTGTAGGGAATGTCCTCAACCAGCGTGCCATCTTTATCGAGAAATACGGCGCGTGAGCTCATGATTTTTTAACCGTCACATCCGAAGATGTGCAGGTGATCAAGTATGGACCGTTTCGTTCCGAAGTCCCGATTCATTTCTGCCTGCCGTGAGCATTGATAGAAAACATACTCGATAACGGCAGTGGCTTTTCACGAGTTCTGGCGCGGCTTTGCTCGATGGCTAAAGTCGTTTCCAATTCTTCGTCGCTAATATGCCTCTCGATCATTTCGCACAGCACGTGGAGCACCAAGATTTGGACTTCCTGGATCCGCTGTGTATTCCAAGATGGCACCACCACCGCCGCATCGGAAAGGGACAATAAATGGCCGCCATCTCTACCGAGCAAGGCCAGACACTGGATGTGCAGGCCCTGGGCAAAGCGGAACGCTTCAACCAGGTTTGCAGACCGCCCGCTGGTGCTGATGCCAACCAAGACGTCGCCTGGCTGCCCGAGTGCTTCCACCTGCCTGGAGAAGATCTGGTCGTAATCGATATCATTGGCCCAGGCGGTCAAAAACACAGTGTCAGCGGTCAGCGCTAGAGCCGGCAAGCCTCTGCGATTTTCAGTGACAAAGCGCCCAACCAGCTCCCCGACAAAATGCTGTGCATCTGCCGCGCTACCGCCGTTCCCGCAAACCATGATCTTGCCGCCACGGTCGAGGCAGTCGGTCAATAACTGCGCTGCTTCGAATATAGACTCGCTCAAGCTCTCCTTACTGCGCTGTAGCGTTTCAATGGCCGAGTCAAAGCTCTCGGAGAGAAGGCGAGACTCTTTCGTTTTGGCATGAGCGCCCTCCTCCAGCTTCTGATCGACCAGCAGATCTTCATAAAATTCAGCCAACAGTTCGCCTACCTTTTGCCAGGTAAATAACTCATTCACCCGTTCGAGAGCATTTTGGCTAAAGCATTTTCTTTTGTCAGGGTTTTCATAGAGCTCGATCAGACGATCCGCAATCGCGACCGGATCCTTGGCAGGCACCAAATAACCGGTTTCTCCATCGGCGACCGTATGTTTAATCCCGCCGACGTCCGCGCCGATCACCGGCGTGCCGCAGGCCATGGCTTCAATCGGCGTAATACCGAACGGCTCGTACCAGGGTGTGGAGATGAACACATCGGCCGCGCTGAAGTAATATTTCAGCTCCTGCCGTCCGCGGCGCCCGGTGAAGATCACTCGATCTGCTACGCCTTCTTCCGCGGCGATTTTTTGCAAACGATCGATTTCCGGCGTAATGACAGGATCCGGCTCCCTCGAGCCGCCACCCACGATCACCATGCGTGCAGCAATCTTTCGCCTGCGTACCATTTCAGCAAACCCGCGGATGGCTGTATCCACTCCTTTGCGCGGGACCATGCGTCCAAGCTGCAAGATCAGCCATTCATCCTCCGGAACACCGATCTGGAGACGCGCCAGGGTCTTGTTGATCGGCCATAATTCCAGAGGATCAAAGCCGCACGGAATCTGACGGATTTTGGCCGGCTTTGCTCCATAGGCCTGAATCAAATCATCCTGATCCTGAGGACATTCGGCAATCATGCCATCGGCTTCGTGTGCAATGCGCCGCTCGATCTCGAAACGCTGCTCAGGGAAGCTATCTTCTCGTCCCTGGAATTGGCGGCGCACCTCTCCCAGCGCGTGAAATGTGATGACAAAAGGAATACCGAGGGCAACCTTGATATTTGCAGCCACGAGACCAGACATCCAGAAATTCGCATGGATCAGATCATAGTGTCGTCCATGGCGCTTAATAAAGTCAATCATGTAATCGGTAAATGCCTGCATGTGACCGAGCAACTTTTCCTTGCGAACGAATTCTGGCGGCCCGGCAGGAACGTGGATGACACGCACACCATCCATCCACTCATAGATCTCGGGCAGCGCTTTGTCATCTTTCCGGGTAAAGACATCCACCTGGTATCCCAGCCGGGCAAGTTGTTGTGTGATGTGCGCAACATAGACATTCTGTCCTCCGCTGTCCACACCTCCAAGATCCGCCAGAGGCGACGCGTGCTCGCTAATCACTGCTATCCTTTTTTTCATAACAGTAGCTCCTCAAGCCCTTCCTCTATATTGTCTGCTCTTTTACGTGTTACCGACGCGAAAGCATTGTTCCAATCGGATACGAAGCGCTGGATGCTGAACCGTTGTTGTGCCCGGTGTTGCGCTCCTCGTCCCAACCGGTGGGCTTCCATGGGATTTGCAAGTAATCGATGCATGTGCTCCACCAGACGGTTTACATTCGTATCGACATACCCTGAGACCCCGTTTTCAACGGCTGTCGCCATCTCGGTGGTCGCCAAACCGATAATCGGTAGACCCACCATCATCGCTTCACAGATCGCCAGGCCCAGGCTGGTATAGCGGATCGGGTTGAACACAAAACGGTAGTGACCTTCGAGTTCCAGCAGCTCTTTGTGAGCGAGGGATGCCACACCTCCCAACTCGTGGGAATTGATTCCCACCAGGTCCAGCGGAATTTCTTTTCGCACCTTTTCAAAAATATCCAATCCGAGACGCCGCCCGCGGCTACACAGATTGTTGACGATCACGAGACCACGCTCCAGTTCGCCTGTATATCGGGCTGTATCGGGGATGATCACGCCATGTTCGACGACCCGCGTGGGCGTCCTGCCGTTATCCCACATCAGGTTATTGAAGTGGGTCACATGAACAAGGAGAATATTAGGATCATCCACATGATGAGGACTGTTTGTCGGGTCCCCCCACGGCGGATCGTGTTCCAGATAAATTCGCGGCAGTTCGCGCTGCTCGGCAGACAGAACCTCATACTGGTCCTCGAAATAGTTCTTGCGTGTTTGGAACAGAACACAGTCAAATTCAAGATCGCGAACTCCCTCTGCCGCCACCTCGTGTAGATTTTCCGGCCAGGCATAGCTTTCTGTCCTTCCAAAATAGCCTTCCGTCCGCTCCGGTTTGACCGGCACATAAAATTCATGAGGGCATTGCACCAGGTTGAAGAGGTAACTGCCATGAATATGCCAGGTGAAAATCCGCAGGCGCTCGGGCTTGTTTTGAAACATCAACTTGCTCCTCCTGAGAACATAAGTATGGAATTACGGGCCGCTTCCCACGGACTCGGCGCGTGCATAACTAAAGGTATTTTCCAGGTGCTCTTCCACGTGCGGTAATACCTGATCTGGACTCATGGGCATGGCCTGCCAGATCCTTTTGTGAAGCTGTTCATTCTTCGGCGCCCAACGAATGGACTCGGGGATGGGGAAGAGAATCACACTCGGGGTTTTTAGCGCGGCCGCGACATGGGAAATACCTGTGTCATTACTGACGACGAGCTGAGCCTTCGAAACCAGCGCAGCCAGGCTTCCCAGATCCGTTTTACCGGCCAGATCAATCGCAGAGGCTCTCATATGCAAAGCGACCGAAGCCGTCAGATTAGCTTCCGCTTCTGTGCCCGTTAGAACAACTTGATACCCGCGGGCCGCGAGACGATCTGCTACCACCGCAAAGTTTTGAGGCGGCCAGCGGCGTTCTCTGCCTCGAGATCCTGGATGAATGCAGACATAATTTCTTTGCAGGTTAGATTGCTCTTGGATTTTCTGGAACACTTTCCAATCCTCATCGAAGATGGGCAGCTCCAACTCATCGCCTTGCAGAGGGATTCCCAGAAATTCCATTAGTCGCAAATGGCGCCAGGCTTCCGGCTCATGCTCGGGATATGCCAGAAATGTATTGGGATTCGGGCAAGATTGTCCCGGCAGATAGAAGCCCGCACACTGCTTTGCCCCCCACAAACTCACTAGGGTATTAGCGATGTCACCCGAGCCCTGCATCTGGATTGCCAGGTCAAATTGACGGGACTGCATTGCACTCAAAAACGATGGCCAGCGGGCAAGGTCCGGAGACTGCTCGGGGAAACCGGGAATCCCCGGGAAGTGAATAAAATCGTCCAGGTAGGTATGGAATCTTCTTACAAACTCCTCAGACCAGGAGAGCCCCACCAGAGAAATATGTGAATTTGGAAAGGCAGCCCGTAGAGCTCGAAAGGCAGGTACTGCATTCAACAAATCTCCCAACTGCAGAGCCCTTAAGATCACAATCCGCTCTGGATCAGGTTTCCCTGACTTCTTAAAAGCATACATACGTTTCTCCATCACGCATCATGTCACGGGATGCTAGAATTTTTTATGCCAGCTGAAATGAACTAGGATTGGTTAGGGTCTTTCATGCGTTTTAAACAGTCCCACCTGTTAGCTTCTATGGCTGGATGGTCTCGCCTGCCGCATCTTTGGGAGCAATACCCAGCTTCTATGCATCGATATATCAACCCTGCATTGAACTGCATTACTTATATGTCCACTTCTACTTCTTCTCAATTGGGACTTCGCCTAAAGCCGATTAGGACTCTCCCTACCGCCTCATTCTGTTGTTGATACGCTAAAGTTCTCAGCTTCAAGGACAATTTGCAACTTGTCTTCAAGGAACGATCTACACGGGGGATTCCCGCCCCCCTACCGTGGACATTCCCCATTGAGATATACCTCTGCGAAGCGTATATTGAGACAAACTTATGAAACTACCTTCATACGTTCAGATTGAACCCGTTGGTCAATGTAATCTACGCTGTGAAATGTGCCCCATCCAGTTTCGCAAGGATGGCCCGCCTTATGGCGGCTTGGCGTTTATGAAGTGGGAAACCTATACCAGTCTGCTCGAAGGCTTTCCTGACTTAGAAAAAATACATCTGCAGGGCCTGGGAGAGCCCATGATGCACCCGCGTTTCTTCGATATGGTGCGTTATGCGGTTGATAAAGGAATTCAGGTTACGATCAACACGAATTTGACGTTACTGAACCCAGAACGAACCGAGCAGCTTGTGCACAGTGGGCTTGATCATCTCTATTTTTCCATTGATGGTTCCACGGCTGAAACATATGAGCGTATCCGTAAGCGTGCCCATTTCGACCGGGTTTTGAACAATGCCGAGAGACTGCTCGAAACACGAAAGCAGTTGGGCAGCGAACTCCCCCATCTCTCCCTGGTGATGGTTATTATGCGCCAAAACCTGCATGAGCTCCCTGAACTAGTGAAGAGGGCTCATGGTTGGTCGGCGGATAAGTTTTTCGTTCAGCACTTATCACATGATTTCGGCGAGCCCACCCTTCCCGAGGAATACCGCCCCATGCGGGAATACATCGCCCAGCAGAGCCTGGTACATGAGGATCCTGCGCGGATCGAGCGCTACTTTGACGAAGCGCGTGAGGTGGCAGAGTCCCTCGGCGTTAATCTCCGTTTGCCTCGAACAACTCCAAGGAAGCACCCGCCTGGAACACCAGGGCGAGACCGCTGCGACTGGCCCTGGACCGGTGCTTACATTAGTTACGAAGGCTATATGATGCCATGCTGTATGGTTTCCACGCCAGACCGGGCCAATTTTGGCAAAGTGACCGATCACACGTTGGAATCGGTGTGGGATGGCGAGGATTACAATCACTTCCGCGACCAGCTTGACTCCGAGAATCCGCCGGATGTGTGCCAATCGTGCTCAATCTATTGGGGAACTTTTTAGGGAACGAGGGAGCTGTTGAACAGCCGCTTAAGCACAAAGGGCACGGAGGTTAGGCTCCGTGCCTTTTTTAGCAGCCATTTAAAAGAATAATACCCGGTAACGAAACGCTCCGTAGAGACGCCAGAACACAGAGAGATACGGGATGACCGCAGAAGTAAACAACATCTCAACGATATGACTGGGCGTGCGCTTAGTATGTCTTAATCGTAAGAAAGCAAAATGTAACACAAGCCCCAACCAGATGACCGCCATCAACACAGCGAGCCATCTGTTTTCGACAAGTATCCCCACTAAAGACCCAGCGGTTGAGAGCACAATCCCATAATATCGTAGCGGCGGTCCGGATCGGATCCGGCTGCGATATAGATCTGGATATTTCTTATAGAGCAGCGCATCAAACATGCTCTTACGTTGCTCTTTGATGCATACGCCCCACGGAGCGGGACGCACCGGATGAATGACTCGAGCCGCTGGCGCGTGCTCAATAGGATGGGATGAGGATAGAAGGCGGAACTGCAGGTCTGAGTCTTCACGCCATGCCATGGTGAAACGCTCGTCGAAGCCCCCGCATTCTTCCAGAATGGAGCGACGACAAAAACAATTGGCGGTAAGAAATTCGCAGTCCCTCAGTCGCGCAACATTCTTTTCATAATCTGTGGGAGCATGAGAGATAGGAACAATCACTTGCCCGGTGACTGCAGCCCTGTTCTTTTTCAGCGCGGTCAGGCCTTCTCTCAACCAGCCTGACTCTGGTAGACAGTCATCATCGGTGAAGGCGATGATCTCTCCCTGAGCCATACGCCAGCCTATATTCCGTGCAGCAGCGGGACCCTGCGTCAGCGTTGCAGCGGCATAGCGGATCGGCGGACAACCAATCGCCTCTTGTTCGAAGGCTTTAGCGAATCGCCTTTCCCCTACTTTTTCCCGTCCTTGAAAATCTTCCACCAGCGACCGGGTCTCCTCCGAGCCTGCATCGTCTACGACGATGATCTCGTACTTGTACAGAGGGAAATCCTGCCTGAGCAGTGCGTGCAGGCATTTTCGGAGGAGATCCGGCCGTTTATAGGTGGGTACAACAACCGAGACCCGGATACTCAAGCACCGTTCTCCGGTTTCACAATTAGAAACGGTCCCATGACCATTGCTTCGATGGGCGAGGTCCAGAAGCACTCTATAGCATCCCGCGGCGAGCAAACGATCGGCTCACCCAGAGTATTGAGTGAAGTATTGATTAAAACCGGCACACCCGTCCGCTTGTGGAAAGCCTTGACGAGATCGTAATAGGCGGGATTTTGATCGCGCCGGATGGTCTGGACGCGGGCCGTCCCATCCACGTGTCGCGCGGTAGGGATTTTGTCTGCTTTGTCTTCCACGACATCGTAGACGAAAAGCATGTATGGCGAAACGCGCACATCCTTAAACCAGTGAGGCGCTTCCTCCTCCAACACAACCGGCGCAACCGGGCGGAAGTCCTCGCGGCTCTTGATGTAATTGAGCCTGTCTTTCATATCCTGAGGAATAGGCGATGCGAGCAGCGAGCGAGATCCCAGAGCGCGCGGCCCGAACTCCATCCGGTCCTGGAACCAGGCGATCACCTTGCCCTGCTCGAGCATCTCGGCGACTTCATCGTAAATATTATCCAATCGCCTGTATGGAATCATTGACTGGCGCAAGAACTCTTCGATCTCACGCTCATTGTATTTGGGTCCCAGGAACACGTGATCCATTTGATACTCACGTTCCCTGTTTTCGCCAACCGCGTCTCTCTTCACGAGGTCGATCCAGATGGCCGCGCCCAGCGCAGTTCCTGCATCCCCGGAGGCGGGCTGCACCCAAATATTCTTGAACGGACCCCGGTCTCGCAGCCTGGAATTCATCACACAATTCAGCGCCACGCCGCCCGCCATGCATAGATTGTCAGAGCCAGTCACTCTGTGCAGCCATTCACTGAGTTTCAAGACTGCGTTTTCCAGGGCGGTCTGCAGAGAGCTGGCAATATCGAAGTGACGCTGTTCAAGTGGGTCGCTCTTCTGGCGTGGCGGCCCAAAGCGTTCCTCCAGGTTCAGGGGATAGTTGACGGTGAAGTTGCCTTCCCCGCCGACTTGCAGAATCTCATTGAAATCATCCAGATAGCGCGGCTCGCCGTACGAAGCCAGTGCCATAACTTTGAATTCATCTGAGGAGTGGAGGAAACCGAGGTACTCGGTGAGTCTCTCGTAGAGAATGCCGAGCGAGCTGGGCATATCGACCTGTCCAAGCTGCTTCATGGAGGTGCCTCGGCCGATCCAGTAACTGGTCGTGGCTTTTTCGCCGCGTCCGTCCAGGGTCAGGATGGCTGCTTCATCGAACGGCGAAGGGAGAAAAGCACTGGCCGCATGCGCGAGATGATGCTCCACAAAATGCCACTGGAAGCTAAAATGGCCGTTCACCCGCGTCCCCTGAAAGTGGGATTGCAGGTGGTGGGGAGCCCCGTCCACTAACTGGGCCGGAGCATTGACGATATAAGCTAAGAACAGAGCATCCCAAGGAGAGGACTTCTCATCGGCAGCCCGCAGAGCGCTGGGCTCCAAAGGCAACTCGATTGATTTCTGGTTTTGGAGGTCGTCCAGCAAAATACGCGGATTGAACGAGTAGGCAACGTGATCTACTTGGTTCAGTTTGATCCCGGCCTCTTTCAGACAATAGTCGATCGCATGATGGGGCAGAAAATACGTGGTGAATGGGACAGGACGTTTCCCATGCTTGACATGGGTAAAACGTTCATCTTCTGCTGCTGCCAATACCTGGCCATCCTTTACAAGACATGCCGAGGGATCATGGAAGGCAGCATTGATACCGAGAGTATACATAGTTTTCTCCTACTTATAGCGTACAGGAATGAAGGACCCGTTCCTTTTTGCTTACAAGCAGTTATGTTAGGTTTTTTGGTTATTGGGGGGGCAACGAAACAGAGCTCTTGTGAAGTTCCTGCCAGTTCCAGACAATGTACACGATTCAAAGGAAATCTTATATGGGGGGGTGTCCTACAAGAGAGGGGGATTCTCCCTGATTATGAAATTCTTCTTCTAACTTAGAATGGCTAAACCGCTCTAATCGCACAAAATCTGCGAACGAAGATCGAAAGTGGAAAGAATGAGCTTTTACAGTTCCAACCCTGAGCACAGCGATCCGACAACAGATCGTCGAGTTTCGGTCGTGATAATCACGCGAAACCGCGGCAACCAGATTCGTGTCGCTTTGGATCATCTAATACGGCTGCCAGAAAAACCGCGTATCATCGTTGTAGATAATAACTCCTCAGACGGTACACCTGAGATTGCGCTCTCCATGGGAGCACCCGTTGAGGTGATCTCGCTGCGCGAGAACCTGGCCGGGGCCGGACGAAATATTGGGGTGCAGAATGCCGAGACGCCTTACGTGGCTTTCAGCGACGACGACTCATGGTGGGCTCCCGGATCGCTGCGCCATGCCGCGGACTTATTCGATGCGTACCCGAGCCTTGGGCTGATCGCCGCCCGAATGCTGATCGGACCGGATGCGCGGCTCGACCCGCTGTGTGCGGTGCTGGCCATAGGCCTGCGCGATTTCCGTAGCGAATCCACGGTTGGTGTTCCTGTGGTGGGTTTCGCTGCATGTGGGTCGATTGTCCGGCGGGCGGCATTTCTGGAAGCTGGTGGGTTTGAGCGACGACTGGGCGTGGGAGGAGAGGAGCACATCCTGGCGCTTGATCTCTTACGAAACGGATGGAAGCTTGCCTATGTTGAGGGGATCGTTGCCCGTCACTATCCCTCCCCCGTCCGCGACATATCCAGGCGGAAGCGTATCGAGGCGCGCAATGCCCTTTGGTCGGCCTGGCTTCGACGCCCGGTTACTTCCGCGTTTTCCGAAACCTGGCGCGTGGTCAGACTATCGTTCAAAGATAATGCTTATCGTGCGGGGCTGGCAGAGGCGATTGCCGGGCTGCCCTGGGTGATCTCTGCACGTGATCCCGTTTCGACGGTGATCGATGACCAAGTCAGGATCGCGGAACGTGTATTCCACAATTCTTTGGGTTCGCAATAACTCCAGACATTACTGCTATGCAACTGATTGACTATACGCAGATCACACTTTGCATCAGGATAGCGAATCGCTGTATGGCTCCGAATAAGGACGCTCGTCGGGGCTCGCGGTTGACATTGCAGGCGGGGCAGATTTGCTCGATTCGCTTTCCATGGTCATCACATCAGACGAGAAAAATCCAAAGATGCCCATGAGGGTGCAGGAGATCCCCGCGATTAAAAACCAGCGCTGAATTCCGAACGTGTCTGCAAAGGGACCGGCGACCATCAAGGCAATCGGCGACACAAGCATCGCCGCGCTGAAGATGAAGGCGAAGACACGGCCCTGCATCTCAGGAGCGATCGTCGCCTGGAGCGTTGCCCCGAACGAACCATTGATGATTGGCAGAAGAAGCCCCAGAGCTGTATTAGCAGCCAGCCCCACCCAGAACAGATCGGAAGGCACGAGACCCACCACCATGGTGCTCAAACCTGATAGGATCAATCCCAGTTGAGCCGTGACAATCTTCCGCTTGAAACCGCCCCACGCGCCCAGAATCAGTCCGCCAAGGATATTGCCTGCCGCAAAGGAGGAAAGCCACCAACCCAATTTCTGGGCATTGCCGTTGAAATGATTCGTGATCAGCAGGGGAGTCAATGGCTCGGTCGCGCTGAAGAAGAAGTTGATCACCATCACAAGTCCGAGCAGGATGACGAGGCCGCGCCACGTGATGATATAACGGAACCCGGCCCGAAAGTCCTGCCAGAACGTGGATGGTGTCTGAGCCTGGCTCTCGGGTTGGGGAATCTGAATAAAGAGCAGCATCGAGATCGCCAGCAGAGCTGTTCCTACATCGATGCCGAGGATGCCTTGCATGGGCAGGATGGCAAGCAAATACGCGCCCAGGGGAGCCGAGATAATGTTCAGCCCGCCATAAAGCGCCTGATTGAATCCCTGCACGCGCGCCAATTGTTCCTTCGGCACGAGAAGTACCATCGACGCGCCGAATGCAGATTGGTGAAAGCCTCCTGCCACCGCGCGGATGAACAGCGCGACGTAGATATGCCAGACCTGGATCATGCCTGTTGCAAACAGCACTACCAGTGTCAGCGTCGCGGCAGCCACGGTCGAATCGGCCGCGATCAGGATCAAGCGCCGGTTGCCGCGATCGACCCATGTGCCGATAAAAGGAGAAAGCAGCACCTGCGGCAGCAAGCCCATCATGGAGGCGATGGCCAGCGTGGTCGCCGAGTTTGTGGTCTGCGTGAGATACCAGATGATGGCGAACTGTACAAGCTGGCTCCCGAGCAAGGACAACGCCTGCCCCACCCAGAGAGGAATAAAACGGGCGGTCCACTTGTGAAATTCGGTTTTCATAAATAGGTTTCTAAAGTAGATATCATTGGCAGTTGCTGATGCAGGACCATTGTGTCCGGTCCCATTCCCACGTGTCATCGAGCGCCTTCCCACCGGGACGCTCCACGCCGCCAAAAAGAACGAACCGATCCCGGGCGGGGTCGTAGGCAACATTATTCCCACTTCTCGCGGGTGTGTTAGAGGTGGGCACATCCTCCCAGATGGTTCCATCCCATGCCCAGACGTCACGCAAGAATGTATCGCTTCCGCTTCCGATGAGCAGAACTTCTTTCTCAACAGGATCGTACACAAAACCTGCATGCGTACGATGGCCGGGCGTCGGCCCATCCGTGGCTATCTCCCGCCAGGAACTTCCATCCCATGCCCAGAGATCATCGTAGTTCACAAACTCACCGCTAGCAGCGGCAAAATGCCCGCTGTAAAGAAGTATCTCTTGGCGAGCCGCGTCATACACCATGCCGCCTGGAAAGCGCGCCGCCGGACCGCTCTCGCTGACTCGTTGCCAGACTTCGCCGTTCCATGCCCAGGTATCAGCATGTATTTCCATATCCGGAGTCGAGCCACCAAAGAGCAGCATTTGTCCGCGAGACTCGTCGTAAGCCATCAGCGCGCCTTCACGTGCTTCCGGGCCGGGGACTGTGTGCTGTGTCCATGCCTGTCCATCCCATTCGCACGTTTCATCGAAGCTCCTTCTGCCCTGCAGCCCACCGTGGATCACCAGTACATTATGCGCGGTGTCATAGGCAACTGCCGGCCAATTGCGCCACGTGGGCCCATTTACGTCTGCGACGATGAGAGACCACTGCTTTCCATCCCAACTCCATAACTCCAATGGATCATCGGCTGGCTTTCCCTGCTCGGGTCCGCCATTGACCAATACGACTTTTTCCAATCCATCATGGTAAAAGATGTACGTCCATTGACCGGCTTCCAGCGAAATTTCGCGTGCGGCCGTCGGAGAGACAACAGAAGGCGTGGCAGAAGGAACGTTGGCAACAGGGCTTACTGTTGCTGTCACCGACATGGACGTCGCACTCTGAGTAGATGCTCCTACGGATTGATTACACGCAGCCACAATCAAAGTAGCAGCAAATAGAACAACGATATAAAGCTTCATACTCAACACCAATAAATATTAAGACCGCTACTCTACTGCGGTCAGTTCCTCCAACCGGTCCACCATTTTTGAGAGAACATCGAAGGTTTCCTCCACCGGCTGCGGTGTGGACATATCGACGCCGGCCAGCTTCAGCGCGTCCAAGGGATATAACGAGCCGCCCATACTCAAAAAGCGGAGGTATTCCTCGGCCGCGCTTGCGCCTTCAGAGAGCACACGGCGTGCCAATGCATGCGCGCCGGAGATCCCGGTGGAATATTGGTAAACGTAATAATCCTGATACAGGTGACCAAACGTTGCCCAGGTGATCCCTGTGCGCTCGCGGTCGAACTGCATTTCTGTGCCGTAGCCCTCTGCATACAGGTCTGCCATGATCGCGTTCATGTCATCGGCAGTCACGCCCTGCCCTCGTTCCACGCGCTGGTGGACCTCGAGCTCGAACTGCGCCAGGATCGGCATGATGAAAAAATAACGGTGAAAGTTGGAGAAGGCTTCTTCCAGCAGGCTGATCTGGAATTGCGGATCCTTGTTTGTCTTGAGCAAATGAGCACGCACCAGTGCCTGGTTGAAATTCGAAGCGACCTCCGCCACGAACAGCGAATACTGGGAATACACAACAGGCTGGTGCTTCCACGTCAGATAGGAATGCATGGAGTGACCAAGCTCATGCGCCAGCGTGCTCATGCTGAAAATGGTATCGTCGTAGAGCATCACGATGAAAGGATGCGTTCCCTTTGACCCGGAGGAAAACTGCGCGGCGCTCTTGTTGCGATTCGGATACACATCCACCCAGCCTTCTTCGAGCAGCCCGCGCCTTGCCGTAGAAACATAATCATCGCCCAGCGGAGCGAGCCCCTCGCAGATCCACTCCACTGCGGTTTCATAAGGAATAGTGACTCTCTCTTTCGTGAGCGGCGCCCAAACGTCGTAGGGCTGTAGATCTCTTTGCCTGAGCGCCTCCCTGCGCACCCGCCAATACTTATGCCAGACGGGAAGATTTTTACGCGTGGTCTCGATCAGATTATGGAAGACCTGCGGCGGGATATTATTGATAAAAACTGACCCTTCCAGTGTGGATGGATACCGGCGCACTCGTTGAGAAAACACATTGGCCTTCACCGAAGCAAGCAAGTTACTCGCCAGTGTGTTCTTGAACGCCAGGTGCGTGTCGCGGAATCCCTCCCAGGCGGTGCGGCGCGCTTCACGGTCCGGCGAAGCCAATATCTCATCCAACGTGCCCTGTGTAACCACCAGTTCACGCCCATCGCTTGTGCAGGCATTGGGATACTGCATCTCGCTGTTCGTCAACACATTCATCGTGGTGTAGAGGCTGGCGAAGGGATCAAGGGCAAGCCCAAAGACTTCCTCCACTTCCGCCGAACGGACATGGGCCTGTTGTCGGATCAGGTCATCAAAATATTGATCATAGATTTTCAGTCGCGGCTCATCCCTGCGCCAGTGCGCCAGCAGTTCCCGGTTGATGGACAGAATTTCAGGCTGGATGAACCCAATACCCGCCAGCACCTGTCCTACTACTCCCTGTACTTTCCCAAACATTCGGGCCGCGTTCGCATCGGCATTATCTACGGCCTGAGCATTGTAGGCATAGGTCAGCACCTTGCCGAGAATCTCCAACAGAGCGTTGCTTGCATCGAGCGCTTCCGCCAGGTTTTGCGCGCTCTTTCCCACCGAGCCTTCCATCTGTCTTACTGTCTCCAGTTTGACCAAAAGGGAATCGGCTTCTGCCTCCCAGGCTCCCTCTGACGGATAAACGCTGGCAGCATTCCATTTATATTTTGCGGGAATCTCGGCACGTGTGCGAATCGTTCCAGACATGGCTCCTCCAATGAATAGGTTTGCCCTACTGTACAGGAACGCAACGCATTGAGGATGCGCCGAAAGATGTATTTTTATATGTATTTCTGATGTTAGCTTGTTCTACTTTAGATGGAAATGCCGTACAGCCTGTGCACGGTTATGGACCCCAAGCTTTTGATACAGATTGGCAACGTGTCTCTTCAAGGTCCCTTCGGCGATGACCAGCTTCTCGGCCATCTCCTGGTTAGAGAGACCCATCGAAAGCAGCTGCAAAATTTCTCGCTCGCGCCGGGTCAACAGCGGACCTTCGGCCTGCCTAGCGTTTCCATCGAGGAGATTTACCACCCAATCGAATCCGCTCCGCCCCGTTTGCTGGATCAGCGCCAGCAGACCAGTGCGCGCCTCGATGAACGGGCGGATAATTTTTTCTGTTTGAGAGGACTTGATAGCCTCTTTTAACGTTCTGCCCGCAGGCGCAGCCTTCCCCGCTGCGCCCAGACAGATCGCTTGCCAGACCAAGACTTCGATTCGCACGAGCGCATAATCGGCGTCTTCCAGACTCTTCAACGCCGATTCAAATTGAGCGTTGGCTGCTCTCCATTTCTTTTCCGCGAGTAGAACTCTACCGTTTGCAAAGAACTCATAAAAAGGAAAGGGACCCTTGCCATAGCCTGTGAGCACGTCAAGCCATTGACGCGCCGAGGTCAGGTCGCCCTCATCCACGGCGAACAACACCCGCTGGCGGATCACCGAGCGCAGAATGACCTGATCTTGTAAGCCGCGCGCCAGATGGTCGGCTGAGTCCAGATCCGCTTGTGCCAGATTTTTCTTGCCCAGGGCATAGTGCGTCAAAGCTCGTTGAACAAGAGCGCGCGAGTGCACGGTCTTTTCCTGTGCATTGGCGCTCAATTCCACGGCCTGATTGGCAAGCTCAAGAGACGCGTCGAGCTCATTGCGCTGATAGGAAATACGTGACAGAGTCCAGTACCAGTGACAGGCGTCGGGGGTGGAGTCAGAAAATCGCTTGAGCGCCTGCTTGCAAGCATTTTCTGCATCGAAGAGTCGCGCCTGCAAGTAAAGCACATCTGCCAGATTGACAAGCGAAGCAATGGCAATATAGGAGTTCCCATCCGCATCGGCAAGCGCCAACGCATCACGAAAACTTTGCTCCGCCTGAAAAAAGTTCAGCCCCATTTTTTGCGCGGCGCCCAACCCAAAAGCCACATAGGTCTGGATAAACGGGTCCTTTGACTCCGCTGACTTTTGCGCGCGCTTTGCAAACTTCATAGCAAGCTCAGGCTGATGCGTCATCGCGGCATGCAGGGCGCGCACAGCCAGGAACTCGCCGCGCAGATTATTTTCCAGAAAATCTTCCAGGCGGTCAAAATAACTCTGGGCTTCGTTCTGTAGATTAGAGTCCAGAAGCAGCCAGATCTGCGTGAGGCAAAGTCGCGGCTGGCTCCAGATCACATGCTCAGGCAATCGGTCCACCCAACGTCGCAACGTGACCAATTCGCCGCGCTTGAGATAATCCGGCGCCAGCGACGAGATCAGACGCGCGGCCGATTCGTAGTCCGAAACTGCAAACGCATGCTGGATGGCTTCTGCGCTCATGCCATTTTGTTCCAACCAGAGCAGCGCACGACGATGCAGCTCTTCCACCTGCTCTGGCTGTCTAGATTGCAGTTGCGCCTGTAGAAAATCCCGAAAGAGTGGATGATATTGATGCCAGGACCCAACCGTGGTGATGAAAAGATTCGCTTTCTGGATGTGTGCGAGGAGCTTTGCAGCATTCGTTGAAATGATGGCGCGACAAAACGGCAACGAAAACGCATCGAAGAGGGAAGTTTGTAACAGGAACGATTGTACTTCGCCAGGCTGCCCGTTAAAAACTTCGGTCAATAAATAGTCGGTGATAAATTGGCGCTCGTGCGTAGCAGGAATGGTTTGCGCGCTGTCTGCTTGAAGCGAAAGCGCGGCCATTTGCAGGCCAGCAATCCACCCCTGAGTATGTTCTTCCAGAGAGCAAACCTGTTCGCCAGATAAATTCAGTCCCATAATCTGGTTGAGAAACTCCGTGGTTTCCGAAGCGGTAAAGCGCAGGTCCTGAAGGCTTAGCTCATGCAGTTGCCCCCTTGCCCGCAGGCGCGCCAGAGGTAGAGGTGGCTCTTCGCGTGTGACCAACACGAGTTGCAGCGAGGCAGGCAAGTTATCCAGCAAATAGCCGAGCGCCCCATGGATCGCTTCTTCGGTGATCACATGATAGTCATCCAGAACCAGGGTGATAGGATCTCTGCCGTCGAGCCCGTTGATGATCTCGGCTATGATCGCCTTCAGATTGCGTTGACCGGCTGGAATGCGAAGCTTCTCCCCCGTCCGTCGCAGCGCGGCAAGCATCCCGTGAATGAAACGGACCGGGTCATTGTCATCGGAGTCCAGAGAAAGCCATGCCACTCTGGTGGTACAGGAAGCCAGCCACTCCAGCGCCAGCGTCGTCTTTCCGGAACCGGCCGGAGCTGTGATCACAGTCAATGGGCGGCTGTCGCGGAAGATCCCTGTCAGGCGCGGGCGCGGCACCATGGACTGGCGAAGCGAAGGCGGTTGAAGTTTCGTCCTGGGAATCCGCACAGAGTGCATGTCAAAAGTCTAACATGGAATTCGATAGCTTTTAAAACGATGTAAGTCCAACAAGTTTTGGGCGGCCGTTTATGTCTAAAATTAAAACGAACGGCTAAGCACGCAAAGACCGCCAGGCCTGATGTGTTTCTTTGCGCACTTCGCGGCCGTCGCAGTTCGAAACTTCGGCATGTCTGTGGTCAGTCGCGAGCAGTGTTCCTTCGCCCCACGATCAAATGGAATTTAGCCGGCTCACGTCTGCGCAGCAGCCCGGCAAACAGCGGACGCAGCATCCAGCCAAAGCCGTAGAAGGGTGTCATGAATTTCCAGGAAAGATTCAGCTCTCGCGCCAGTTCATCCAGGCGCGCATAGGTGAGGTAATTTTCACTTTCTAAATTATCCGATGCAAACCCATATTTCTCCTGGAACTGCGCCTCACGTTCCTTAACCATTTGTTCTCCTGAAGTACTGCGCCGATAAACCGGTGAATCCATAATCACGATCACGCCCTGCACTGCAAGCACACGTGATGCCTCTTTGAGCGTTTCTGCATAATTTTCGGAGTAATGGAGGGAAGCATTAAAGATGACCGCATCTGCATATCGGTCCATGACCGGCAGATGATTAAACTCTGCCTGCACCGGCGTAAAACTGTGGTCGTAATGTTTCCACGCCCCCAGCCCATCCTGGTTATCGACCGATAAATCTACAGCAATGACTCGGTCCCCCTGCGCCGCCAGTCGGTTGGAGAGCCAGCCATTGCCCGCGCCTAGATCGAGGATCCGCAGAGCGCGTTCCAGTCGACTCTGAAGCCGGGTGAGCAGGTTATTGACGAGAACTTTATAACTACGGGCGCGGATGTTCCAAGCCGATGTGAACTTGCCACTCAAGTCTTTGAATGGCAGGGCGCGATAATACAGCGCAGAGCTGCTGCCGCGCTCTTCTGCCCGGCGGATGGATTCGTAATCTTTAATAAAGTGGGAGTAATGGGCTTCGCTTTCGGGAAGCAGAAAGCGCCAGATGCCATCTACCTTCCAGTATTCCAGTCCATCCTTGGGACATGTTAACCTGTCGGAAGTGATTCTCTCGAGGGTACTCCGGCAACGCGGGCAAACGAATAAATCTTGTTTCATGGTTGCGTGAGCACATCTATTGCCGCGGCATAAACGACTTCCAGCGAGCGCATGATTCCACCCAGACGTTCCGGGGTCTGCCAGCGCAATGCGGCCAGGCTGTCCATGCCGATGACCACAGAGGCTGTCTGCACGGAACGCACCTGCCCCACGGTGAACAGGCCTGCCGACTCCATCTCAACGGTCTTGACTCCTTCCGACTGGTATTGGATGACCTCTTCACGCGTTTCGCGGTAGGGCGCGTCCGTGGTCCAGGTTGTGCCGACGATGCATTGCGCGCCGCGCGCCTGGATGGCAGCTACCAGCTGCTTAACTAGCGCTGCATTTGCTTCCACATATTTTGCGGCAGGCAAGTAATGATGCGAAGCCCCCTCATCGCGAATGGCGCGGTTACACACGATGATTTCCCCGGGCCGGATATTCTCCTGTAAAATGCCACCCCATGTCATCAGAATCATTTTCTTTGTTCCCATCACCGCCAGTTCTTCCGCGAGCTCGACCACCATCGGTGATCCGCCGCCGAAACTGGTGAGCACGGCCACTCTGCCCTTCGTCTTCTTGACGGCATACACATCTGCGTTCATCGCGCCCGCAGGCTTTACCGGGATGCGCCAACGCATGCGATGCGGCAGTCCGCGCTCGAGGCAGAACAAGACGCCTTCCGGTTTTACCTTCGGCATTCGCCCAATCCGCGCCCGGTAGGCAACGAGATCATCTGCGGTCAGCAGCGACTCGAGTTCGTGCTTATTAGGGTAATTGGGAAAACTCATAGGTTTTCTCGTAGTGGCGACTTCAGTCGCCCGACAAAATGACTGCACCTGCCCTGGCGGGCGGCGGTACCAGGGAAGTCGTTACTACACCGGCACGTACTTCACTGTCAAAATATAAAAATCTCCCCATGCATTCCACGGCCAATGGGGTGACAATTTATCGTCGAGCCAGCTTAACATGCCGTACAAACGCGGATAATATTTTGCAAAATTCTTGCTCTCTGCCGTGGGCGTGATGATGGATAATCCTTCCAGTGCAAGAACTTGAAAATCCTTCCCAAACCATCGAATAACCTGTCTCGGTGAAAAATAGTAGACATCAAAATTCAGGCCCTCGAGATTCGCTCTTACACGACCACGCGCCCACCGACGAAAAGCGAGCGAAAAATTTCCGCGAAAAACCTCAGCCATCTCCCATAAGCAGATGTGAGGCATCAGGACCCATGTAATGATGCCACCAGGTTTAAGAATTTTCGGCAGTTGTTGTATGACAGGAGTCAGGTCAGGAACACAGTTGAGCCCGCCCAGATCAGAGAAGACAGCATCAAAAGGCGCGCCCTTTGCGTGCTCGATGGAAAGAAATGAGAGTTCCTCCATCGTGACGCGGTCATGAAGGTTCTGCCTTTCTACTTTGTCTGACAAGCGATTCAACATACCCGGCGCAATATCCGTCGCGTGGACATGGTAGCCGCGCTGCGCAAGCTGTACCGCATCTGTGCCGGTACCTGCATTCAATTCAAGGATGCGCGCGCCAGGAGCGACATGCCGCACCACATGCGAGTACACTTTGTCTCGCATCCGCGTGAGATGCGGGTGGTCTGCCGCGAAGGCATCATATTTCTCTGCCGTGCGAGAAAAGGCTTCAGCAATGGTATCGACAGGAACCTGGTTCATCGCTCATCCTGCGGAGTAGGTGTCGCGGCAGCTTCATGAGGCAAATGTGGCAACGTCAACATGCCGTCATGTGCAGAAGCAAGCCTGTTTAGCTGCAATCGTGCCACGGGTAATGTGAGCAGGTTGTAGCCGAACCTAGCAAGGTCACGCGACTTCCATGCCTTGCGCGCCCGAAATTCCTTGTGGACCACGCTGTGCAATTTGCGGTAGAACTCCGTCGAGAATGGACCCTGGTAAAGCATGGCAAGATCACTCGAGTCCTGCCAGTTTTGTTTTTCGCCTAGCTGTTCCTGCACTGCATTATAGAACTTCGTGCCTGGCATAGGATACGAAACGGAGATCCCAATATCGTCAGGATCGCAATCGCGCACCAGTTGAATAGTTTTCTCAATATCCTCGCGTGTCTCACTTGGATAGCCAAACTGCAAAAAGAAGCCAACCCGGATTCCGGCACGCTTGAGCCGCCGCGCCGCTTCATGGATCTGTTCCACGCGCGTGCCCTTGTCCATTGCGTCGAGGATCTTTTGTGAGCCGGATTCCGCGCCCATCCAGACGGTCTGCGCGCCGGCGCGAGCGAGCGCATCCACTTCGCCCGCGCGTGTCAACAGGTCGGCACGGCTGAGGCACTTAAACGGGATCATCCCATCGTGCGCGTAAACCTCATCTGCAAATCGCGGCAGCCAGCCGGGTTTGAGTCCCAGAATGTCATCGGCAAACCAGATGTGATCGGGACGGTATGTCTCCTTCAACCACTTCATCTCTGCCGCCACATTCTCGGGCGAGCGCGAATGATAGCGCTGTCCCCAGATCGGTTTGGCACACCAGTTACAGTGGAATGGGCAGCCGCGCGTCGTGACCATATTCATCGAAAAATAGCCATGCCGCTCTAACCAGATAGAGCGATATTTTTCGATATCCACCAGGTCCCAGGCAGGGAAAGGAAGTTTATCCAGACCAGAAATGTCTCGCCGACGTGTGACCTTCAATGTTTGATCGGAAGCAAGCCCAATGATTTGCTCGGTGCTCTTCCCCGCCGATAATTGCCTCAGCAATTCGATCAGTGTTTCCTCCCCTTCGCCGATCAGCACATAATCCGCACCCTTCGCTACATACATCTCATGGTGATCGGTGGCATCCGCGCCGCAAAGGATCACGGTGCAGCCGCGTGACTTTGCCATTTCGATCATCTTGAACGCGGCTTCTCGCATCCGCAGCAAACACATTTTGGACAGATAATTGAAATTATCCTCATAGAGGATAGCATAGTGCGGATCGTGTTCATCGAGTGCCTTTCCCCATTCTTCTTCAGACTCCGCCAGCATCGCATCAAATAAAGCGACCTCGTATCCGTGCTGCCGCAAGTAACTGGCAGCATACAACGTCCCCAGCGGCGGGTATGGCTGCATCGCCTCCCACAGCTTGGGATCGAAGCGCAGGAAGTAGGATTGTCCCAAGAGGATGTGTGTCATAACAACTTCGTAGTGGCGACTTTAGTCGCTCTCCAAACGGACGGCTAAAGCCGTCACTACGTTTTCGCCGTGTCTATCGATATGCCCTTTGCACACATCAGCAGAGAAATATGATTCAGAGCTTGAAGACTGTTCCCGTGTGAAGCGTGCAATTTTTCGATTCATTTCCCATATTTCGAACCAGTTTGTAAATGGCAGATACAACAGAAACTCAAGAAGGCTTTGAAGAGTTGGTACCTTCTGTGAAGACTTTACACCATGAGGGAATTCCGGTGCACCGGCCGCATTCGGTAAGTAGTCATTCACCCAACCATTAAGACGGCGAATTTCGCGATACACCTCCATGCCAGATAACGGGATCATTTGCGCCAACTCATGTGCCACGTATAAGGATCGCTCACTCAGCACGAGTGCATCTGTGGTCACGAGATAATTCGGGCAAAGCTCTACTCCTTCGAGCCTGGCGAATCGCGCAACAAGCAGAACCAACGCGCGGACTGTCCAGAGTCGACCCGGCGTGGAGACGATCATATAGTCTACATCTTTGCCTTCATCGGTATTACCCATGGACAGTGAGCCCGTGACAGCCACCATCCGCACAAAAGGGAGCATCCCGATGATACGACCATAGCGAGCGGCTTTGACCCATAAGCGGGCCGCAACCTCGGTGCGACATTTTCTTGTTTCTACGATGTGCTCCCGCCCGCGCAGGGTAAAATATTCCCCTACCTGTGAAAAAAGAGTTTTATCCGCGAGGGCACGCCGGACCTCTTCCGGTGACGCCCAGGCGCGAGTCAGGTAGCGATGCACCTCACTCGCGGTGAGCGGATATTCGAATATATCTGCATAAGCGAGCGTGTGGGAAATGGACTGTAAGACCCTGGTCCCGCGTGCTTTTTGCGGGAGATTCTCAGAAGATACGTCTAACATTCGTGCAGCAATCCTGTGGACAAGCGTACTAGTCCTATCTGCCGGAAATCCATTACGATAAAATAAACGTATTAATGGTTGAACTATACAGCGTGTAAAAGGTTCTGTCAAACGATCCGAATGCATCTTGTTATTGTTAGTCCATTTCCCCCATCAATCACTGGCATCGGACAATACGGCTATCATGTGACCCGCGCACTGGCGAATTCGGGATTATTCTCACGTCTTACCGTCCTGGCAGGCTCAACGCGTGAACAGAGTGGACACCAGCCCAATCACTTAGGCTCCACGGAAATCGATTATTGCTGGCAACCCGATTCGCTTCAAGCGCGGCCGGCGATTTTGTCACGCCTGAAACGCCTGAAGCCGGACCTGGTCTGGTTCAATCTGGGGGCAAGCATCTTCGGCAAGTCTCCGCTTTCGAATGTGTCGGGCCTGCTCACGCCCATGAGCACCGTACGCCGGTTACCAACGGTTGTGACCATGCATGAACTGGTAGAGCTTGCCAACTTGCGGACGTTGAATGCTCCCGGCGGTGCGCTGGCCCCCTTGGGCGCGAAGTTGGTAACGCGCCTGGCAACACAGGCCGACGTGGTATGCCTGACGATGCGGCACTACGCAGACTGGCTTTCCACGCGGGGTGTAGATTGTGCCCACATCCCTATCGGGGCGTATCATGAACCTGAACTATTGACGGACGCTGAGTCTTGTGAGCTACTTTTCTTCACGACTCTTGCGCCCTATAAGGGGTTGGAAACCTTAATCGAGGCATTCACTCGACTACGTGCAAACTATCCGAAGTTACGCTTAACAATTGCAGGTGCTGACCATGCCCGCTTTCCAAATTACCGGCAGGAGTTGAAGGCACATTTCCATGGAGCACACGGCGTGCAATGGCTCGGGCAGGTGCCGGAAGATTCGGTAAAGGATTTATTTCAACGGTCGCAGATCATTGTGCTTCCCTATGCAGCTTCCACCGGCTCTTCGAGCGTGCTCTATCAAGCGGCTACCTGGGGACGACCCGTCGTTGCCTCGGATCTGAGTGAGCTCAAGGAAATGACCGCGGAAAACAATCTGCAAGTGCAATTCTTTGACAGCACAAGTGCTGACAGCCTCTATCATTCACTCCGTGAACTGATGTCTTCGCCAACCCTGCGCCATGCCCAGGCTCAACACAATTTTAAATCCATTCAAAATCTGCGCCCCCGGGCAACTTGCCGTCGTTACATACAGGCGTTCAACCGCGCCCTTGAAAAACGACAGAGCACAAAGCGTATTTCCATCATGGAGTCCGCCTGATGCCGCGCAATGTGCGACTGGCGGTTTTATCTTCCTTCCTCCTGCACGGGGTATTCATCATTACGGCGCGTTATCGCATGAGCTATGACGCCTACAACCATATGTTCTTTGGCGATCATTACAGCATGGATTGGTGGTCTCTCTGGGAACCGCGTTGGTACACGGGATTCTCTGTTACGTCATATCCGCCGCTCGTACACCAAATTATTGGTGCACTAAGTCACATTATCGGCCTCGAGGCCGCGTTTGCCTTGTTGCTTTGGGCCGCACTCACACTGCTCCCACTTGCAATGTATTCCTTCACCCGCATCTTTGTTGGCAAGGCCAGCGCGGGCTATGCGGCTCTGGGGGCTGCATTCCTGCCCTCTGTGTATCTGACGGCTCACATCTTCGGCCAGCTGCCGACCCTGGCCGGAACGGTTACGGCCCTGTTTGGGATGGCCGGGCTATATGAATTTCTGCGCGATGGGAAATTGCTCAGCGGTGTCCTTGTCATCTCTCTCTTTTCCACCGTTATGGCTTTTCATCATGCGACGCTGTTACTCTTACCCTGGCTGGTATTGGCGGTCGTCTCACAACTTTTCATTCGCGGGCAAATCCACTGGCAAGCCCTCATGAAGAGATTGATTATTATCGGGATCTTTGCTGCTCTGGCCATGTTGATCGTGATCTGGCCTTTCTGGGACTGGGGACGAGCCCAATCTATGCAATCGCCCATTGACCATGCTTCACGTCATAATTTCTTTAAAGATCCACTCGCGCCTTTGATGTTTTTCCTGCCTGTCTACGGACCGCTGGTGCTCCTCATTCCGGTCGCGTTCGCCTTAGCACACCAGCGCAAGCTGACCGGGCTTGGCGTTGCGTTCCTTGTGTTGTTTGTATTCGGTCTTGGTGACACCACCCCATTACCGCGCCTCTTCTTCGGCGAAGGTTGGGAGTGGCTGACCTATGACCGTTTTGCTTTCTGGGCCTCACTGATGCTAATGCCATTTTTGGGAATGAGCGTGGTCCTGCTCCGCCGTAGACGCGTAAAAATGGCCAGAATAAAAGTGTTTACTACCCTTGCTGTCGCATCGCTGTTCGTGGGCCTCGTCACAACGTTGTTGCCCCTCCAGCCTGGCGCGGTGGATATGAGTCAGGTTGTGGACTTTCTCGAACAGGATGATCATTCACGCTGGCGCTACGTGACCTTCGGATTTGGCGACCAGTTTGCCTGGCTTTCCACGCTGACGCCTGCCACCACCATCGACGGCAGCTACCATACCGCGCGGACTCTGCCCGAGCTCCGCACGAGCGGCATTGGCCAGATCGACAGCGCGTACTGGCTCCCCAATGGACTTTCCTCAATTACCCCCATCCTGCAAAAAGCCGGCGAACATGGTGTCCGCTGGGGATTTGTGAATATTCCTCAATACATCCCTGTATTGGAACAAAATGGCTGGGCAAAAATTAGGACTCTCAAAGATGGGGTTCAAGTTTGGGAGAACCCCGCTGCGGTTGTGCCGGTCTCACCGCAATCACCCCCGATCAATCCATTTGCCTCCTTCTCGTGGGGAACACTTCCCTTGATTTCCTTGATCACCAGCTTATCGTTGGGTGCACTACGTGTTTGGCCGGTGAGCGCTGAAAAGACCTTGCGCGATATTTACACCTTTTTCGTTGCTTTGATCCCGCTGAGCCTGGGATTCTGGTATTTCAGAACGGTTAGCGAGTTTCCTCATGAGCGGATCTACTTTACCTATACCGACGCGCTCTTCTTTCTCAGCGACGTCTTGATGCTGGTAGCTGTCATTCTCTGGGGTTGCACAAAAATCGCTCCACCTCAACAATTACCAATTACAAATTACCAAATACAACATCAGAATGTGGTGTTGAGATTTCTACCCCTCGCGTTCTGCACTTTAGTTATCCTGAGTACGCTCTGGTCACGAGATTGGCGCAGCTCGCTCTATGTTTCCCTACATATCCTGCTCATCTCTCTCTTCATACGTTCCCTTTACGATTGGCCACAGGCCTGGAAGTTTATTCTGCCGGGACTATGCGCCGCCTTGAGCATTCAACTAATTACAGGAATTGTCGGGTTTACTTATCAATCGACTGCCTTTCTTACTCCACTTGATTTGAACTGGCCCGGATTGCTCGATCCATCTGTGCGAGGCGCGGTGATTGTGCAGTTGCCAAACGGCGAATCCTTCCTGCGAGCTTATGGCACACTCCCTCATCCTAATATTCTAGGAGGTCTCGTCCTGCTTCTCCTGCTCGGAGCCATCGGCCTGTTCATGCGCAGGGAGAGTCCAAATAATGTTGCTCTGCTTCTGCTCATCCCGGGTGTATCGCTATTAGCACTGACGTTTTCGCGCTCTGCGTGGCTAGCCCTGGTTGTCGCAGGGATGGTCTTGCTCTGGAAATCAAAACACTTTGATCGCAAGCGTCTGATAACTCTGCTTACCGCCGTCGCGTTGAGTTTTACCTTCACGCTCCTTCCCTACCGCGAGTTGGTTCAGGCACGCACGATCAACACTACATCCCATTCTGAGGAGTTTTCATTTATCGGTCGCGCCTGGCTGAACGGAGAAGCTAAAGAGATGATCGGTCAGTATCCACTGACTGGTGTGGGGATCGGCTCATTCATTATCGAGCTTTCCAGACGCGCCGGTGAGGGATATGTAGTCGAGCCAGCCCACAATGTGCTTTTGCTCGCCGGTGCTGAGCTGGGCATCCCTGGCTTACTGATCGTTATAGGATTCTTCGTTGTGTTTGCCTGCCGGTTCTATAAAACAGAAAGACCCAACGCCATCCTCGCGGGCGCTGCGCTTACCGGACTCGGTGTGATCAGTCTCTTCGATCATTATCTCTGGACGCTCGCTCCCGGCCGGCTCATGCTGGGGCTGGTGATCGGCTTATACGTGAGCCAGGATAAGAATCATGACGCGTGAAGTGGTGATCAATGGACGGTTCCTGGCGCGTCGCGTCACGGGCGTGGAGCGGTACGGGCGGGGGATTCTTCGATATATCGGAAACAAGGCCCGGGTTGAAGCGACGCGCAGACAGGGTTGGATAGGTCACGCCTGGGAGCAGTTTGTCCTCCCGGCCCGGCTAGAACGGGGTTCCTTCTTGTGGTCTCCCGCCAATACGGGCCCTTTACTCATCCGGGAACAGGCATTGACCATTCATGATGTCAGCCCACTTCAGCATCCGGAGTGGTTCCAAACAGGTTTCGCGGTGTGGTATCGTTTGTTTTTACCGGCTTTGGCAAAGCGCGTGCGAAAGGTTTTCACACCGTCAGAATATGTAAAGCAGCAGGTGATCAGGCAGTTTGGCATCAAGAACATAGTCGTTATACCGAATGGGGTCGACCGTTCCATATTTCATCCAGATGCAGAACAGACTCGTCTTGACCTGCCCGAGCTTTACATCCTGTTTGTGGGAACCCTTGAACCGCGCAAAAACTTGAATGCTTTATTACAAGCCTGGAAAGAAATTAAGGATGATTTCAAACAGACCTGGCTGATTATTGCTGGTGTTGAGGGCAGGGTATTCAAGACTGTAGGTTATTCGAGTGACATACAGCGTGTCTGTTTCCTTGGTTATGTGGACGATAAGGCTTTAGCTGGATTATATGCAAATGCTACATTGTTTGTTCTTCCATCATACGAAGAAGGCTTCGGGTTGACTGCATTGGAAGCCATGGCCTGCGGCGCGCCAGTACTGGTTTCAGACGGCGGAGCGTTGCCTGAGACCGTTGCTGATGCAGGAGTGATTTTTCGCTTGTCGGTTCCAACCGGGCTAACAACCCGGTTGCGAGAATGTTTGGAGAATGCCGATCTGCGCCTGGTACTGAAGCAAAAGGGCTTGGCACGCAGCAGGCAATTTTCATGGGAAGCATCGGCTGAATTGGTCTGGAAGAATCTACATGAGCGCTGAGCCACGCATTGCATTTATCGTGGATGCCCTGCCTGCAATTGGCGGTGGAGAAAAGACCCTGTTTGCTGCCCTGGAAGTCTTTCCCCAGGCAGATATCTTCACACTCATCTATAACGCAAATGCCTTTGAGAACACTCCCATTGCAAAACGAAAAATTTTTACTTCGTATCTGAACCAAATCCAGCTTGCTCATACACATCACCGCTTGTTCCTGCCGCTGATGCCGTCCGCCATCGAGCGATTTGATTTATGTAGATATGACGTTGTCGTCTCATTTAGCTACGCGGTCGCGCACGGCGCGCGTGCGAACAAGGGAACGCGTCATGTTTCCTACACCTACACTCCCATGCGCTACGCCTGGAGCGATATCAACATCGACGGCACGCACTCTCGTAGAAATCCTCTCTTTGACCTGGGGATGCAGGAATTTCGCAACTGGGATAAAGCGGCCGCATCTCGTGTGCACGAGTTTGCGGCCATCTCGCATGGGATTGCTGAACGCATTCAGTCAGCGTATCAACGAGAAGCATGTGTGATCTACCCTCCTGTTGAAACGGAACGTTTTGCTGCAAAGGAACCGCGCGGGAATTATTTTGTCACGCTATCACGGTTGGTGCGACATAAGCGCCTGGATTTGGTAGTCGATGGCTTTTCGCGCCTTCAACTGCCGCTAAAAATCATCGGCGAGGGTCCCGAGCGGAACAGACTGCAAAAGCGATCCACGCCGAATATCGAATTCCTGGGCTTTCAATCGGAGGAAGCGGTCGCGCAGCTTCTCGGCAATGCGCGCGGGTTTGTCTGCGCCGCGGAGGAGGATTTTGGGATAGCGATTGTAGAGGCGCAGGCCGCGGGATGCCCGGTCATCGCCTATAAGAGTGGAGGTGCGCTGGAAACGGTCATTGATGGGGTCACAGGGCTACTTTTTGAGGAACAATCCACAGCGAGTCTGATCGAAGTAGTAAAACGATTCGTGAGCGGAGGCGATTGCTTTCGCAAGCAGGATATGCAGGAAAACGCGCAAAGGTTTAGCAAGCCGCGCTTTACAAAATCATTTCAAGAGTTTGTGAGCACATCCCAGGCAGTACTTTCGAAGTAAAATAACCGCCATGACTGAATTCTTCGCCGCCGATTTTACCGGTCCTGCTTTTGAGTATCTGGGGACATTCCATCTGGCTGCTCTGGGAGCATTGATCCTTCTCAATCTCGTGCTGCCTACATTTAGGAATTCCAGCGATGGGACCAAGGCAACAGTCCGCTGGCTGCTGGCATTACTTTTGTTGACGAATGAAATTGCCTGGCATGCCTGGCATTACATTCATGGCACATGGACCATCCAAACCATGTTGCCGCTGCATTTGTGCAGCCTGCTCGTATGGACCGGGGCATATATGCTGGCAACCAAGAGCTACCGGGTGTATGAATTTATGTACTTCATGGGCATTGCCGGCGCCATCCAGGCGCTGGCCACTCCGGGCATCGGGAACTTCAACTTCCCACATTTCACGTTTTTCCAGTATTTCCTCTCCCATGGACTGATCATCACCTCTGCCATCTACATGACAGTCGTGGAGGGTTTCCGCCCGACATGGAAATCGATGCTGCGCGTGGCAATCTGGATGAATATTTACGTGGCGATTGTTTATTTCATCAACACAGCCATCGGCAGCAACTATTTGATGATCAATTACAAGCCAGATACCCCTAGCCTGCTGGATCTGCTCCCCGAATGGCCGATTTACATTCTGTATATGGAGATCATTGGCGTCATCAGTATGCTCCTGCTCTATCTTCCATTTGTGGTGAAAGATTTGATATACAGATATTCAATGAACCGCGATAACGCCTCACGGCTGGAAAGCATTTCCAAGTAGGTCGGGCTTGCTGCGGCACTTGCATGATTTGCCACACTTGCACCCGCACGCAAGCAAGTGCAGGTGAGTGCTCTCATGAGGTAGCCCGACAAAATCAAGAGATCGGCAGGTAATAACCTGCCCTAGGTAACTTACACAGTACTACATCAAACAGAACAATGGAGAACAACATGCAAGGATATGGATGGTATTTCTTATTTGTGGGGATTCTCGGGATTGTGGCTGCTTTAGCCAAAGCAAGAAGCGAAAGAGAACTATTTTTGGTCCTGGCAACCGTGCCAACCGCCTTTTTGGTGGTTCGCGTTGCAGAATTCGTAAGGAAAAGAAATAAAAAATAGCCTCAGCCTGCTCCCTTCGATTTGGAAAGCATTTCAATTTAAGGTAGAATAGAGGGCGAAGCGAGCCGGGGCGATGGCGGAATCGGCAGACGCAACAGACTTAAAATCTGTCGGTGGCAACACCGTGAGGGTTCGACCCCCTCTCGCCCCACTAACATGTCATTGCGGTCATCCTAAGCGGAATGGCGCAATGACATTTGCATCTGAGAGGACAACCATGTATTTCACTCGTCAGCAACTTGAAGAGATTGAAGATAAAAGCCTGGCTCCTTACGGCATGCGCAGCAAAGACTCGAAGGGGCGCGCCTACCTGGATAGCGAACCGGAGTACCGCACCACCTTCCAGCGCGACCGCGACCGAATCCTCCACACCACAGCTTTCCGCCGGCTCGAGTATAAGACACAGGTTTTTATTAACTTCGAGGGCGACTACTTCCGCACCCGTCTGACCCACACGCTCGAGGTCTCCCAGATTGGGCGTACCCTTGCACGCGCCCTTGGTGGCAATGAGGATCTGGTTGAGGTAATTTGTCTGGCACACGACCTGGGGCACTCGCCATTTGGGCACTCCGGTGAAGTGGCGCTCGCCCGCCTGATGAAGGATCACGGCGGCTTTGACCATAACAAACAATCCTTCCGCATTGTCACGGAATTGGAGCAGCGCTATCCCGAATTTCCGGGACTGAACCTCAGCTGGGAAGTGCGAGAGGGGATCGTCAAACACGAATCCGAGTATGATATCTCGGATGCACGCGATTTCAACCCGGACATACGCGGTAACCTCGAGACCCAGATCGCCAATGTGGCTGACGAACTGGCGTACACCACTCACGACTTGGACGATGGTCTGCGCTCGGGCATGATCACACCCCAGATGCTGGACGGCATCGCACTATGGGAGATCCTGCGCGAGACCTACAAATGGCGGGGACCACACCTGGATGACATCGAGCGACACCGCATGATCCGCCAGTTGGTAGGGATCATGGTGACCGACATGATCGAGGCAACAGACAAGCGATTAAGGGAAAGCAAGGTCAAGACCGCGCTCGATATCCAGCGGCTGAAACACAATGTGATCGGTTATAGCGAAGAAATGCAGCGCCGTAACCGTGAGCTCAAGGATTTTCTGTACAAGAATTTATATCGTCATTATCGGGTTGCGCGCATGCAGGTCAAAGCGGAGCGATTAATCGCGGATATTTTCAACCTTTATTGCCATGAGCCTACGATCCTGCCGACCACCACTCAAAGCAATATCGAAAAACGCGGCCTCGAACGGACGATTTGTGATTACATTGCCGGTATGACAGACCGTTATGCCATTGAGGAGCATCAGAGACTATTTAATCCATTAGAGAAACCATAGAGAAAGCGAGAGAACCATGAATCAGCAAATGTACTTAACACCCGAAGGAGCAGCCAAGCTAAGAGCAGAACTGGCAGAACTCACCGGTGCGAAGCGGGAAGAGCTTTCGCAGCGCTTGCGTGCGGCCATTCAAATGGGTGACCTTTCTGAAAACGCAGATTACCACAAAGCCAAGGAAGACCAGGCGTTCCTCGAGGGGCGCATCCAGGAAATCGAGGCGGTGCTGCGCACTGCGGTCATTGTCGAGAAAACTCATAGCGATGTTGTCACGGTCGGCTCATATGTCACCGTCCAGGAGGAAGGTTTTGCCCCCGAGACGTATTATGTGGTCGGTGCGAAGGAAGCCGATCCGCGCAATGGCAAGATATCGAACGAGTCTCCGATAGGCAGCGCATTAATGGATCACAAAGTTGGAGATGTAGTGGAGGCTGAGACCCCTAGCGGCAAAATCACGTTCAAGATCCTGAAGATCGAATAACCTCTAAACACTAAGGACACGAAGGGCACCAAGGTGTTAAATCGTAAGAACACGCTTTGAGCCCCTGGTGTTGAGATTTTCTTCGTTAACAAAAAGAGACCGGCAAGCCGGTCTCTTTTAATTCAGATCAATTTACTGTCCGCTGCGGGGCCAGACTGCAAGCTCAAGCGTGATGCGCTCGAAGAAGCTTCTTTGCGGCATAGCGCCCGATCCGTACTCCATATCCACAACGGTTGCAAGCAATTGCAGTGTGGCGGTTTCCAGCAACACTTGTTCCTGTGGCTTGACTACAACCAGTTCGCCCTTCGGCTCCAGACGTGCGCGGATGTTCGGGTCGTTGTAGGCATGTTCCGTCATCAACACCTTGGTGGCCGTCTTGATATCGTTCTTATCGAACAGCCAGATCTCCAGGGCAGCAACTTTCTTTGGCTCGCCAACGCCGATCGTTTCGGAAACGCCAACGCCATACTCGCCAAGGAACTCGCCGCCGCCCGTATCGATGCTGAAGGACTCATCATAAAGATCGTCGCCCAGCACATAGGTTGTCATGGTCTGCGTGATCGGCGGGGCCAACCCCAGCGATTGAAAATCGGTCTTTTCCACCTGGCGGCTGATTTCTGCACCTTGCATCACAGGCGTGACCGGACCGGTATTTTTCCGAAGCAGGCGGAACACGTAAAACGCGCCAATTGCGAACAAAACAAGGACAACGAGTATGGAAGCCCAGATGACTGCAGAACTCATAGGCGAGGGTGCTGCCTCTGTCGGTGTAGCCTGGATGGGTCCCTTTGCTGCCTGGATGACATTTGTATACTGTTGAACGGCGTTCGGGTCGACATTACCCGGATTGGCTTGAACACGTTGGAGAGTCGGACCGGCCGCAGCCCCCAGATCATCCCAGCGACGGACGGCAGTATCGACATCGCCCGTTCGATTGAACGAGTCGATTGCCATGCGCAGATAATCTTCCTGGAGGTCGGCCCGTAGAACTTCCGGAGTACCATCTGTCCATTGGACGGGCCACAGGCCCCAGCCAATGATCAAGCCCAGGAGCAAACCCAATATCACTCCGAGTACGAGCGCCACCCTGGTGTTTTGAAGAGAGTTCCTTAACATCGCAGTTACTGCTTCCATGGTTTATTCCTTTTTGTCGGGGAGTTCTACCGCTTATATCATTTGCAAGCAAACGCTACCTATTGGCCTATAGGCAAATATCAATCTCAAGTTCACTTGATGACGCGGCACTCTGTCAATCAATTATATACCATCCCACAAACAATACAACCTGTCCCGAGTACTTGGTGCGTGATTCGGGCTTGTTTTAAAGGCTTTCCATGAGATATAACACCCGCTCCGAATCCCGGAGAGGGATGCTCTCACGAATGGCGAACTTCTTCTCAAAGGCCGCTTCAAATCCCTCTCGTGTGTAATTGGGAAAGATATCTTCACGTGACACCAGCAGCTTTTGCACCTGGCTGTCTGACTTGGGAACAAATTCGATCACGAGCCACTTTCCAGCTTGCTTGAAGAAATCCGCAACCTGAGGCAGGGGCACATTGTTTGAAATGGCAAGATGGTGGATAAGCGCCAGAGACAAAACCATATCCGCCGGGCCCCGCGCGCCAAAGGAGTCGCGCTCCCGGTTTGCCCAGCCGATGGATGGACTGGGGTTGGTCAGATCGAGCAGCAATGGCAGCAGATTCTCGCTTTTCTCCTCTTTCGTCTGGCGATAATTTTGCTCCACCGCGGTGGGATCTATATCGGACGAAACTACATAGGCCCCGGATTGCGCCGCCACGCGGCTGAAGACCCCGTTATTGGCGCCGAGGTCCCATACGAGGGCGGGCTTGATCCGCACAACCCATTCATCTACTAACTGCTTCTTATGCTCAAAGGCTGCATCGGAATAGTTGGTGATATCGTAATAATTCCCCCACTCGGTGCCACCCGGCTTCCACTCCAATTTGCGAACCGTGGAATCCAGGCTGTCGATCAGCCCGGTCATTGCCTGTTTGCTCATGGAGCCCGCGCGCGATTTCACTTCAGCGCCAGAGTATCTCTTCTGAGCACTGGCATGCAAGTGAATGTGTGTCAACAGACCAAAGTGCAAACGTGTCTTCGATGGTAATAACTCACTGGCCAAGTCGAGGGGTACACCATCGATGTAAACGCGCAGCAGCTGGTTGAGACGGACATCTCGCAGCCCCATCAAAGCCAAGGGGGCGAGAAAATGCTGGCAGAACTGCCGGTATGCCACCCAGGGCTGTCCCTCTTTATAGATTTCAAATGACAGCGTATCGATCAGTGTTGGTTTCCCGCGCACGAACTGAATGTTGTACGCGCTTGCATCCTTCAGTGACATCCCCGCTTTCAATGCGCGGCGTTGAATCGATAACGTCGCCAGCGCGGCATCTCTTAATTGACCAAATGACCACTCGTAGGGATAGGAGATGAATTGTACGCGTTCAGGCTGGATGATCTTATACGCCGATTCTGACTCAGCCGGAGCCTGATCCACTTCGATGTGTGAGATCAATAGCCCGGCCTTAACCAGCTTCTCATACAGGCCGGACTCCATGAGCTGCTTGTATTCCTGCCCATACTTGTGATTTATCTGTCGGTAGAGGACCCCGTTGTGTGAAAACAGGAACCCGCTTGGGTCCCGGAAGGAAGCGGAGAGTTGTCCGCTATCTCGACTCTGTGTCGTCATCTTCGTCATCAGTCCTGGGCTGTGACTTAATCCCAAACCATCCCTTAATTCTGCTCCACGAAGCGCGCACGGCAACGCCGAGACCGAGTAAGGCGGCGATGAGCAGTTGGATCAAAAAACTGCCTGAGCCGGGATCGAGATAGGGAAGGGGTGTGAAATGCATGGTATCTCCTATTCACTTACTTATTTAAGTCAAGAACCTTGCGAAGGTTTTGAAGACATCAAACCTTCGCAAGGTTGCTATTCTACAGTTTCAGGAACGATCTGCTCCAGAAGGAAGCTTTCCTGGCAATTGGTACATTGGGCTTCGCGTTTATTTGCAATTACAAGTAGTCCGCCACAGTTTGGACAAGGTTGCTTGAGCGGTCTCTTCCAGGAGGTGAAATCGCAATTCGGGTAATTCTCGCAACCAAAGAAGGTGCGTCCCTTGCGGGTCTTGCGCTCGACAAGCTCGCCGCTGTCCTTTGGGCAGATCACGCCGATCTTTTCCAGCCACGGCTCAGTGTAGCGACAGGTTGGGAAGTTCGCACAGGAAATGAATTTTCCAAACCGTCCATACCGGATCACCAGCTCACCGCCATCTTCCGGGCACTTGCGGCCGATCGGCTCGGGCTCGCTCTTCATCACAGGCATCTCTGCCTGAGCCTTTTTCAGATCTTCAGCAAACGGGTGATAGAACTCGTGCATCACCTCCACCCATTCCGCCTGGCCGGAGGCGATCATGTCGAGGTCCTCTTCCATGCGAGCGGTGAACCTAAGGTCCACGATATCTGGGAAATATTGCATCATCAGGTCATTGACCTGAACGCCGATCTCGGTGGGCACAAGGCGTTTTTCCTCACGCAGCACGTATCCGCGCTGCTGAATAGTCGAAAGCGTGGGCGCATATGTGGAGGGGCGGCCAATGCCCTGCTCTTCCAGCGCCTGCACAAGGGAGGCTTCCGAATAGCGCGGAGGCGGCTGCGTAAAGTGCTGCTCGGGGATCAGCCGGATCAGCTCCTGCTTTTGCCCCTCCACCACCTCAGCCGGAATGCGGACGTTCTCTTCATCTTCTTCTGATTTGACGTCCTCATTCTTTGCTTCTTCGTATACGACCAAGAAGCCTACAAACTTAACTGTCGAGCCGGAGGCACGTAACAGATATGTGTGCTCATTTGTCTTACCGGTCACTTCCACCTGCAGCGTATCGTAGACGGCCGCTTCCATTTGTGAGGCGACAAACCGTTGCCAGATCAGGCGATAGAGCTTGTACATGGCCGGCTCGAGATATTCTTTCACCTGCTCAGGCTCGCGCATCACGGATGTGGGGCGAATAGCTTCATGGGCTTCCTGCGCGTTTGCTGAGCGGGTCTTGTATTGTGGTGCATCTCCCGGCAAAAAGTCTGCGCCGTATTTGTCCTTGATGTATTGTCTTGCTTCGTTCTGTGCGCCGATCGAAACGTTAGTCGAGTCGGTGCGCATGTAGGTAATCAAGCCGGTCGCACCGCCATTGCCCACATCCTGACCTTCATATAATCCCTGTGCAAGAGCCATTGTGCGCTTGGCTGTGAACCCAAGTTTGCGTGAGGCTTCCTGCTGCAGGGTAGAGGTTGTGAACGGTGCGGATGGTTTCCGGCGTCGCTCGCCACGCTTGACTTTTGTGACCATATACGCGGCTGTTTCCATATCGATCAGGATCGGTTTGACTGTCTCCTCGTTCGGCAACTCTGGATCCTTCTCATCGATCTTTGCCAGCTTGGCCGTGAATGTGGATTTCAACCCTTCGGGCTGAAACTCTGCATGGATTGACCAGTATTCCACGGGGACGAAGGCATCGATCTCACGCTCGCGCTCGACGATCAGCCGGAGCGCCACCGATTGAACGCGTCCCGCAGAAAGCCGGCCGCGCACCTTCTCCCACAATATCGGGCTGATTCCATAACCGACGAGTCGGTCCAACACCCGGCGCGCCTGCTGGGCATCCACGAGGTCCATGTTGATCTGGCGCGGATGCGAAAAGGCATCCTTCACCGCAGATTCCGTGATCTCATGGAAGACGACGCGCTTTGCGCGCTCGGGGTCGATCTGGGCTGCTTCCAACAGATGCCAGGAAATGGACTCACCCTCGCGATCAGGGTCGGTCGCGAGATAGACTTCTTCCGCTTTCTGCGCCAGCTTCTTCAGCTCTTTGACGACATCCTTCTTTTCATTGGGAACGCGATACTTCGGCGTGAAGTTATTCTCCACGTCGACAGAAAGCTGTGACTTCAACAGATCGCGCACGTGCCCCACAGAGGCGCGGACGGTGTAGCCTTTGCCGAGGTAGCGTCCCACGGTTTTGGCTTTCGCCGGTGATTCCACGACCACCAGCTTACCCTCACGCTTTTCCACCTTGGCAGGCTTTTCCGGCGGAGTCAGGCCCGCGTGGGCTTCGGTCCTCCCCATTTTATAAAGTTTTGTTCCACAGACAGCGCATGTACCAATCGTAACAGGCGATCCCTTTGCGTTGAACGACGCAACGGGATCCTGCATCTCACGTTTGGTCTTACACTTCATGCAATATGCTTCCATACCTTAACCTTTGTGCATCATTGTGATCGCAATGACGAAACTTATAAATACTTCTCCTGGTGATGCTTCTTCAGGTGCTCCACCACATCCTTCACTTTTTGTGATTGATCCACTTTGCAAACCATCAGCACATCGCCTGCATCCACGATCACCATATCATCGAGACCGATGGTTACCACGAGGCGCTCATCATTCTTGGTGTAGACGAGCGTGCTGTGCGTATCGAGAGCGAGATGCTGTGCACTGGTGGCCACATTTCCATTCATATCAGGCAGGAGCACTTCGAACAGGGAATCCCAGGAGCCAACATCATTCCAGCCCAGGCCGCCCGCGGGCAGTACGGCCACACGCTCGGCTTTCTCCATCACACCATAGTCAATGGTCTGACTTTTCAGACCATACCAGTGTTCTCGCAGAACATCATTCTGTTCAGTTGTTCCCCAGGCCGAGGCAATTTTGTTGACGACTATAAAAAGCTCGGGCATCTGTCTTTCGATCTCAGCCAGGATCGCATCCACGCGCCACACGAACATGCCGCTATTCCAGGAATGATCGCCGCTACGCAACAACTGCTGGGCGGTCTCCTCATCGGGCTTTTCCTTGAAACGCGCCACCGTATAAACAGGATACTTATATTCTCCATCCAGCGGTGCCCCCTGTTGGATATAACCATATCCTGTGGAGGGATAGGTCGGGGTGATCCCAAGGGTGACCAGATAATTCTTATGCGCAACGTCGAATGCAGCGCTGATTAGATAATGAAACAAATCACGGTTGCGAATATAGTGATCGGCAGTCTGTACAGCCATCACTGCTTGCGGATCCCGTTTCTGTAATACCGCAGCCGCCAATGCTACCACAGACGCCGTACCGCGTGGAGCCGGTTCGATCAAGTAATTCTCGACAGGGATCGATGGCACCTGTTTCTGCATCTCACGCGCCTGCTCGGCAACAGTCACAACGAGAATTCGCTCAGGCGGAAAAAGCTTTTCGAGCCGCGAGACAGTACTTTGAAACAACGTCTCCTTCCCAAGCAGGGGAAGCAATTGTTTAGGCGTTTCCCTTCGAGAAATCGGCCACAGGCGAGTTCCCCCACCCCCCGCCATAATCACAGCATACGTATGATCCATATCATATCCTCATCCTAAATAAAGTAGTCGGATTGTACCTCACGCACGGCAACATAATTCATGCCACCCACCTGACGTACCATCGCTTTGAGTTCCATAAGAGCTAATGTGGCCGAAACCTTCTCAATGGGTAGTTCCGTTTGATTACGGATCTCATCGACGTGCAAAGGTTCGTCGCCAAGGACATTCATCAAGCGGGCTTCTGTCTCATCGCTGGGAATAATTTTTCGCGCGGCTTTATGCTCGCCCATCCGCGTCAGGTCCAGGGCCTGCATCAAATCATCCACACTGAGCAAAGGCAAGGCTCCCTTTTGGATCAATTTATTGGTGCCTTTGCTCTGCGGCGCAAGGATGCTGCCGGGCACGGCGAACACTTCACGTCCCTGTTCGGCAGCAAATTCCGCTGTGATTAATGCACCGCTTGTTTCCCCGGCCTCGATGACAACCACTGCCAACGACAGGCCCGAGACAATGCGATTGCGCGGCGGAAAGTTCGACGCGTTGGGCGGTGTGCCAGGGGCATAATCGCTGATGATCGCGCCGCGCTCCATCATCTTCTCTGCAAGGGCGCGATGCTCGGGAGGATAAATCCGATCCACTCCAGATCCCAGCACTCCGATCGTCCGCCCGCCTGCTTTCAAGCTTGTTTGATGCGCAATGGCATCGACACCGCGTGCAAGCCCACTGATGACGGTAATTCCATTCGCCGCCAGAAAAGATGCAAGCTCTTCGGTGATTTGCCGGCCATATGCTGTGACACGTCTTGTGCCTACGACGGCAACTGCAAAGACATCATCCGGCAGATACTCGCCACGAATGTACAACACTGGCGGTGGCTGGTCAATCTCCTTGAGACGTTGTGGATAGCTTTCATCTTCCCAGGTCAGGATCTTGATTCCCTGTGCTTCGATCTTTGCCCAGAGCTTTTCAAGATCAACACGTTCCCGGGCCTGGATGACACGCTCGATCAGCTTCAAGCTCAAGCCGGCGCGCGCCAAATCTGCGGGCGCAGCCCTCCACGCCAGCTCTAGATCCCCAAAATGCTGGACCAGTGCCTGCATGCGTACAGCGCCGATGCCTTTGATGAGGTTGAAGCCGATCCAGTAACGTTTGTCGTTCATAAAAGGCTCAAGCCACCGTCTCCGGCGAAATCTTAGGTAAGACCCTCTAGCAAGTGAACCCGTATGAGATGTCGTGAGGCGTCAATCTCCAGAACGACGGAGGGGATCGCAGGGAGCAAAATTTCTTTTCCCAATTCATTCCTCACCACATAAACATTATTCGCGCCCGTCTCGAGGATCTCCACGAGCTCGCCAAGGGAATTGCCATCTTCGTCTTCAACGGTGAAACCAAAGAGTTCATGCTGGTAGATCTGCCCTTCAGGCAAGCTTGGCACGTCTGTTGCTTTGACATATACCCATTGATTGCGAAACTGCGCGGCGTCTTCGGGGGTCTCGATGCCCTTGAACTTGACCAGCATCCCTTTGGCATGCGGCCGCACGCTCGAGAGCGCCATCGGTTTATGCTCATCACCGACGAGAAGTTCTCTCCCGCTCCGCAGCCGCTCCGGGAAATCTGTGTGGAGATCCATGATCATTTCCCCGCGTAAGCCATGAGCACGGCGCAAAAAACCGACAACCAAATAGACAGGCTCGCCGTCTGGCGAGCCTGGAGCGTTCTTTGTTTCAGCCATTATTCTGGCTCAACCACGTCGAGGGTAGCCTGCTTGCCTTCCCGCTCTGCCGCCACTCGCAAAAGGGTGCGGATGGAGTTGGCAACTTTACCGCCCTTGCCGATCACGCGTCCCATATCATCCTTGGCAACGCTCAGCTCAATACGGACACGCGACCCACCTCCGCTTTGACGCACCTGCACGTCTTCGGGATGATCCACCAACGATTTGGCGATGTATTCGATAAGGTCTTTCATAATTTCATTCTTTTTACCCCTCTCCTTGCGAAGCATCCCCGTCTGGGGACAAAGGAGAGGGGTCAGGGTTGAGGGAATTACTTCGACGTCTTCACAGATGCGCCGCGTTTGGTTTCCGCCTCTTCTGCTTCCTTCATGAGAGTCTCAACAGACTCCCCTTTCTTGAAGCGCTCAAAGCGATCCATAATGCCCGCGCTCTTGAAGACTTGCTCCACCGATTCGGTCGGCAGGGCACCGTTCTTCATCCAGTGATAGGCGCGGTCTTCCTTGACATGAATTGTCGCCGGTTGTGTGCGGGGATTATAGAAACCCAGAATTTCCAAAAAGCGACCATCGCGAGGTGACTCTTTATCGGCAGCCACAATGCGGTACGTGGGTTGGCCTTTAAGACCAATACGACGTAAACGAATACGAACCATTTAGCTTACTCCTTTGCCGCTTGTTTTGAAATACCAAACTATTTGTCTCGGTATCTACGCGGCACTATGTAGATGCTTTGTGTCTCAGACAGGCAAGAGAGGTGTGCGTGAAAGGACGCCTTGCGGGCTGAAATCACAAGCGGATATTTTACCACGCCCTTACACAAGAATTGTAAATGAAATCCTTGTGCCCTTCCCCACTTCACTTTCCGCCCAAATTTTGCCATCATGCGCTTCCACCAGGTACTTCGCAATCGATAAGCCAAGTCCCATGCCCCCGGAATCGCTAGATTTATAGAACCGCTCAAAGACATGCGGCAACACATTGGGCGAAATCCCGGGGCCACTATCTTCCACGGAAATCGTGACGTTTCTCGCTTCGCGGGGAACTAGATTTGATTCCGTTAAACGGACCTTTATCTCCCCGCCGCGCGGGGTGTAGCGGAGCGCGTTCGAAAGCAGATTGGTCAACACTTCACGGATACGCTGCGGATCAATACTGGCGTCCTCCCCATCATCCAACGAGATTTGGATGTTGACATCTTTCTCTTTGGCTTGTGCTTCAAAAGCCGCAATGCCATCGCGAATTAATTCAGCCAGATTCGTCGGCTCGCGCTTCAATCTAAGGGCGCCGCTTTCTGCGAGAGCCAACGTCCGTAGATCGTCCACCAGCCGTGAAAGGATTTGAGTTTCCTCGATGATGGACTTTAACCGGGCCTCGTCCGCGGGATACAAGCCATCCAGGATTCCCTCCACATTACCTTGGATGACCGTAATAGGCGTCCGCAATTCATGCGATATATCCGCCAGCATGTTACGTCTCTGCTGATCACTCACCTGCAACCGTTCAGCCATTGAATTGAAGCTTCTCATCAAAGAGTAAATTTCGGGAGGTCCCTTTTCTTCCACGCGCACGGCGTAATCTCCCTCTGCCACCCGGTTGGATGCATTCAATAAATTATCCAAGGGCATGGACATGCGACGTAAACTGCGTGCGCCCCATCCCACAGCGAAAACCAATAGGATAAATCCAACAACTCCAAATGGGAAAATGTAATCCGGTCTCTCGAAGGGCGGCGATCCGTGAAAGTCAATAAAGGGAGCTAGGATAAATCGGAGGATTCCCAGCAACCCTATGAACGCCAGAAACATGAACCCAAAGAAAAAACATCCCATTCTTCGAAAGAAGGGATTGCCGCGCATATACCGCCAGCGCTTTGGTGGCCATTCTTCATTATCCGGCCACCAGGGCGGGCGTTGTCGGTGAGAAAAGCGAGGGTGA
>DATHTL010000032.1:0-12869 GCA_035463255.1 Anaerolineales bacterium
CCCACCACTGGCGCGGATCCTGCTCCGACCAGAGCGGTTTTGGCGTCTGCAGCGTATGCGGCGACGAGGCAACCGCGACGACTTTGCCTTCCTCATCGATTAAGAGGGCTTTGCTGGAGGTGGTGGAAGTGTCGATGCCGAGGAAATATTGTTGAGGCATGGAGGCTCCATGAAGGAATATTGGATTTACAGCTGCTATGCTAAATCTACTGCACACTCTTACTATGCTTGGTCTCGATACGTGGCGCTGTGAGCGCCACTACTCGACCCGCGGTTGCGCTCAGCGCGAAGACACCGGGCAGACGAAGACACGCTCTTGCACCGGTATCTTTTTCTCACCGATGATTTCAATCTCGCCGCGCAAACGGATGTCTTCGGAGGAACTGCCCAGCATGAGTTCAATCTTACCGCGTTCCAGAACTAAACTTAAGTTCTCGTCATAGAATGCCAGTTGATCTACAGGCAGATGGAAGATTACCGTGCGCGTTTCACCGGGCTGGAGAGTGATGCGTGCATACCCTTTTAGTTCCTTGACCGGGCGCGGCGTGCTGGCGTATTCATCGCGGCTGTACAACTGCACCACTTCATCGCCGGCGACAGGGCCGGTATTGGTCACGTTGACTGACACATCCACGGTCTCGCCCGCCGTCGCCTCAGCTTTCCCGATGCAAAGATCTTTATATTCAAAACTCGTATAACTCAAACCATGCCCGAATGAATAGAGCGGCGTCACCTTTTCGGTGACGTAATCTACATACCAGTTCGAGCGCATACCGGAGGGTTTGTAGTTGTAAAAGACCGGCACCTGTCCCACGTGGCGCGGGAAGGTGATGGGCAGTTTCCCACCGGGGTTCACATTGCCGAATAGAACATCGGCAATCGCGCGCCCACCCTCTTCGCCGGGCAGCCAGGCTTCCAGGATAGCATTAGCATTTTCATCCAGCCACGGAATGGCATAGGGCCGTCCATTAACCAGCACAGCCACTACCGGCTTCCCCATAGCAAGGACAGCTTTTGCAAGTTCCTCCTGTACGCCAGGCAAGCGCAGGTCTACGCTGTCGCGGGTCTCGCCCACGGTGCAGGAGGGCGTCAGGCCGGCGCGGTCGCCCAGAACCAGCACCACTACATCCGCTTGCTCGGCAATTTGCAGCGCCTCATCAAAACCGCTACGGTCGTCATCCAGGTTATCGCAACCTTTGGCATAAAATACTTTGGTATCTGATGAGACCGCTTCCCGAATACCATCCAGAGCTGTAATCACCTTGATGTCATGTTCTGCTATATGTGCAGGGTCGCTATCGATGAAAGATGAATTCTCCGGCTGGCTATATTGCATCAAGCTCGACATCGCCGCATAGGAATAATCGCCAAGCTGGTTGCGCCCGTCATCTGCATTCGGCCCGATCACCGCCAGGGTGCCGATCGATTTATTCAGTGGAAGCAGCCCGTCGTTTTTCAGCAGGACCATGCTTTTCTGCGCCAGCTCACGCGCCAGGCTGCGTTGCTCCATTGTTTCAAACACCTCGTAGACACTATCCTCATCCACGTAAGGATTCTCGAACAGACCCAGCTCGAATTTCTTTTGCAGATGACGCTGCACGGCGGTGTCCACCAGTTCAACGTTAATCTCGCCTGCTTCCAGTGCGGCGCGTAGAGGCCCGGCATAATAATCACTGGTGGGCAACTCCACGTCGATGCCTGCATGCAGCGCGCGGGATGCCGCGGTGGCTTTATCGGGAGCCATCCTGTGATAGTCATGGATCATATTGATGGCGTGATAATCGGAAACGACGATGCCGTCGAAGCCGAGCTGCCCGCGCAGCAGGTCGGTCAGAATGCGGCGGGAAGCGGCAACCACCTCGCCGTCCAGCTCAGGATAAGCGTTCATGATGGAAGCAAGTTTCGTGTCGCGGATGGCGGCATGGAAGGGCATCAGAAAAATATCCCACAGCTCGCGCGGACCTACGTGCACCGGTCCGCAGTTGAGTCCGCCCTGCGAGAGGCTGTGTCCCACGAAGTGCTTGCCTGTGGCGATGATCCCTTCCGTGAGATCATCGGCCTGCAGGCCGCGCACATATGCCATGCCGAAATGGCTGACCAGTGTTGGGTCTTCGCCAAAGGTTTCCTCGACGCGGCCCCAGCGCGGGTCACGCGAGACGTCCAGCACCGGAGCCAACCCCTGGTGCGCGCCCATAGCGCGGAGCTGCTTGCGGATTACAGTCGTCATCTGTTCGGCAAGGTCTGGCTGGAACGTCGCCGCGAGCCCGAGCATCTGCGGAAACATTGTGCCGCCTAACAGCATGGCACCCGAGCAGCACTCTTCGTGAACAAGAGCGGGGATTCCGAGGCGAGTATTTTCAACCAAAAACGTTTGGATGGTATTTGCCACCTTCGCCGCAGATTGAGGATCAAGCGTGGAGCCGCCTCCGATGCGGGTAATTTGCCCGATGCCATGCTTTAGTTTGTCCTCGATTTTTTGCGGGTCCAATTCCCCCTTTGTCTTTAGATCATAGACATAATAGGAGCCGATCTGGGCAAGCTTTTCATCGAGGGTCATCTGCGCGAGCAGGTCTGAGACGCGTTTTGAAACGGAGCGGGTCGGTGTAGGGATCGTCATATGTTTTTCGATTCTGATGAAGATTCTTATCTTGCTCCCAGGAGCAAGTCTACGGTGAGCTGGTCGAGGCGCTCGTAGTTCAATCCACGCGCGCCCAGGGCTTTGCGGTCGAAGGTCTGCTCGCGCAAGGCTGCAGCTTTTTCGGCACTGTACTTGCCGAAGTATGGGCTCATGGAGCCGTCATCGGCATTGATCTCAGCAACCAATGCCTGGATCTTGGGATCGGCATTCCATTGAGCAGCCTTTTCTTTCAAAATGAGATACGTCCGCATGCAGCCGCGTGCAAAATCTTTTACACCTTCATAGTCCTCGGTGCGATAGGCGTGCGCATCGAAGTGACGACTGCCAGCATAACCATTATCTTCCAGCAGCTTGACGAGGAAGAACGCGCTCTTGAGGTTGACCGCGCCGAAGCGGAAGTCCTGATCGTAGCGGCCGAACGCCTGATCATTCAGGTCAATGTGGAACAGCTTTCCTGCATCCAGTGCCTGGGCAACGCCGTGCACAAAGTTCAATCCTGCCATGTGCTCATGCGCCACCTCGGGGTTGACACCGACCATCTCGGGATGGTCGAGCGTTTCGATGAAGGCCAGCATGTGCCCGGTGGTGGAGTTGTAGATGTCACCGCGCGGCTCGTTAGGCTTGGCTTCCAGCGCGAACTTGAGATCGTATTTTTTATCCAGCGCGTACTCGCACAGGAAGTTCATTGCTTCACGGGTCCGCTTGATGGCATCCATTGGATTCTTGGCGGCATCTGTCTCGGTCCCTTCGCGCCCACCCCAGAAGACGTAGATCTTCGCGCCCAGTTCCACGCCGAGGTCAATAGCGTTCATCGTCTTTTGTAAGGCATAGGCACGGACCCTGGGATCGTTGGCCGTGAATGCGCCATCCTTAAAAGCCGGGTCGAAGAACAGGTTGGTGGTGGCCATCGGGACACAGAGTCCGGTTTCGGCAAGGGCCGCTTTAAAGTCCTTCACAATGCGGTCGCGCTCGGCAGGTGTGGCGTCGATCGGCACCAGGTCGTTATCGTGGAAGTTGACACCCCACGCGCCGACCTCCGCCAACAGGTGGACAAGCTCCACCGGTGATTTTGCGGCCCGCACCTGATCGCCAAACGGGTCACGGCCCGTGCTGCCAACCGTCCACAAGCCGAACGTAAATTTGTGCTCGGGTCTGGGAGTGTAGTCTGTCATAGTCATTCTCCTTTTTGTCATGACCGTCCCGAAGGTTTGGAATGGAACAAGGATGTTCTCAGGAAGAACCTTCGGGACGTTTTGCTTAATTAGGCATGTAAATTTTGAAGTTACCCCTTACGTGCAACATGCCAAGCATGTATAACATTCCATCATAATACCGCCATTTGCCGGAGGGGATCTGTGCCTCCCAAAGCGCCTGAACCAACGGCTCGCCAATTTCGCGGTCGCCGGAAAGCGGCGTACCATCGAAGTTTGCGTAATCGGGCATGAGGCCGGTCTCTGCATGGGCAGCTTTCTTGAAGAACTCACGACTGATCTGTGTATGCAGACCCTTTTATTGTAATCTGCGATTCCCGCTTAAGTGGCTGTGTTGGCTTGAACCGAGGCTAAGGTCTGAGCCACCGCTAGTCGGCTCAGCACAGCGTTCAAACATAAAGTGAGTAGACGCTGCTAGTTGGGACTGGATCATAAGCAGGAGGTTGCAGGGAGAAATTGCAATCTACCTTAAAGCTTCGTCCATAACCACAGATTGTAGGCGAACAGATTTAACGCGGCGGCACCGGAGCTTGTTCCTTTTCGGCCAGTGGCCGTCTAAAGTAATACCTTGAGCGTTATCTGGGATAACCAATGGTCAATTCTGTTCACCAGGCCTATTCATAATATCCAAGAAACTCGCATCAGCCTTGCAATCTGCCTGGAACATTGGTTGTATAAATATCTCTGCTGTCGTACAATAAATGTGCATACTCCCATTTTTCATCATAACCTAGGCATATTCTCATTCAGACCGATTACCCGAGTTGGCATTATTCAGGCATTTCATTACAGATCGTTATGAAAACCTATGGTATTGGAGTGGAGGAGATATGAACCCCGTATTTGCCTTTGTCTTCGGTTTGCTGGTTGCCTGGCTGTTTGATTGGCTGATTGACTACGTCTACTGGCGCAGGCGTTACACGGAAAAAGAAGAGCCGTATGCCCGCCAGACAACCGCAGCGCTTGCTTCTGAGAGTGATGGGGAATCACGACCTACCGTCCAGACTGGCCACGACGATTTAAAGATCATCAAAGGCATTGGAACCGTCATCGAACGTAAATTGAATGATGCTGGCATTTTTACTTTTGAACAACTTGGAAACCTAACTCCCGCTGATCTCCGCAGAATTTTGGGGGATGCCATTGAGAGCCTTGCCGACGAAGAATCCCTGCTGCAGCAGGCACGTGATTTTGCTCGCCAGAAATAGGTAAGCCATGAAATACGTTAGCACCCCCGGTTATCATCTCTACAAGCTGATTGTGGCTGTTACTCTTGTGGTCATCCTCGTTTTGATGGTCGTGCGCGGATGCGCGACAATTGCAGCTGCACCTGCTCCAACCACCATCGAGACTACTCTGGCAGTAGAAGTTACCCAGACGCTCACCCCATCACCCGTGCCGACTGCATCGGAACTAACCACAACACCAGCCACTGCCTCTCCGACAATAACTCTCGCGGCAACTGAGCCACCCACCATAACTCCTGAGCAGGCCACGCCGACCACAGCCCAAAGCGTGTCCTGTAATACGACTATGCCAAGCCGGCTGAACGTCGGGCAAATGGCTCGCTTGCTCCGGACGCTGAGCATGCGAAGTGATGCATCCATTGATGCGCCCCTCGTTCAGACCAATCTTGCCAATACGCAGGTTGAAATTATTGGTGGTCCTGTCTGCACGCCTGTGGGAGATGGCGCCTATCTGTGGTGGCAAATTCGCCTCCCGAGCGGCACCGAAGGATGGTCGGTTGAGTCTTCACTCAACGAAGCAAGTTATTTCCTGGAACCCGTTTCATGAACAATAAAGTTTAACGTATCGGATCGATGTCTATTTCATATCGTAAAAGGCAGCCCGGCAAATCCCTGATAGCAGGAAGGCAAAAAATGCAAAGATACCAATATTCGTCCAGACGGCCGTCGAATTGGCTGCTGAAAACAAAACCAGGGCACGAATAGAGACAACAATGCCGGTCAGGATGTATAAGAATTGAGGCCACAGTAAATGGGCATAAAGACCCTTTTGACGGGTTTTTCGGGTTACCGTATAGGTCGGTTTCTTGTAGCGCGAACGGAGAGCAATGATAAAACCTTTTGTATAAGTAGGCCAATGACCTATCCAGTATTGCCACATACGGGTTAAATCTGTCAGCGACCCTTGTGACAAGGCGGCGTAATATACCATACTGACAACGATCCAGGGAAAAAGAGCGGAACCTTGAATAGTTGGAAAAACACCAGTTGCTAAAGCGATCAATGGCACCAGCATAAGACTTGGCATGAAAAAGACTGCTGTGAGATAAAAGAGTCCAAGCTCCAAATACTGAAGTCGTTGGCGTAAAGTCAAACCATATTGATAGAGTGGATTCTTAAAAAGGAAGATGCGTATGGTATCTGCGGACCACGTCCCTCTCTGCTTCAACAAATTAGGAATGTCATCAGGCGATAAGCCAATGCTCAGTATTTCATTGTGATACGCTGAACGGTAACCAGCAATGTGCAAATGATAGGATGTAGTTAAGTCCTCCACCAGGTTCCAGGTCACAAAGCCGCCAATGGATTCCAATGCCGAAATGCGCCAGATGACACCACTGCCGCAGGAAAATGCCGCTCCCGCTCCTGCACGGCCAGGCTGGAGATTGTCATAAAAAATGCGGTCTCGCACACCGAAGGGGTCTCCCCGGGGGGTAATCGCCTCCTTGGGCGTCTGTACGAATGCGACCCTTGGATCATTAAAATAGCCGATGGTTTTGCATAAAAATGAAGGGGCAATCAGTTCATCAGCATCTTGTGTCAGGATCAGTTCTGCGTCGGGAATATTGCACTTGATATACTGCAAAACGCTGTTAAGATTCCCTGCCTTCGCGTCACGACGCGCACCGGGATTGTACAAGACGCAATGCTTGGCAGCTAATTCCCTGACCTGTTGGCTGTGCCCATCATCAGAAATAATGATATGTAAGAGTCCATCCGGGTAATCCAAAGCCTTAAGTGTTAAGATCGTCCTTTCCAGAACAGGGATTGGTTCATTGTAAGTGGGAACAACCGCTGCTATTACATAGGACGGTTCCAATGGCTCTCGGATCCCTCGCCTATTTTTAGGAGTAAATTGATTTAGGAGATTCAAAAACATGACCGCGATCATGCCTGTGACGCCGAAAAGATGAATCACGGAAACAAAATGAAAATGCGTGAGCGTAGTTTCGATGGTATGCAGTAAATAACTTTGTCCGACGAGCAACATAAGAAGGCCAACCACGCGGAACATCCAAATCTGCTGCATTTCCTCGTAAAACCAGATCGTGATGGCTGCAAGAATCAGTAGAATAAACAGACCAGGTCGCGGCCATAGGTAAGGCCAGCGGAGGGTGCTGAAATCACGAAGCAGCCAGAAGTTCAGACTTAGAACAGCTACACCGATCACCAAGCGGAGAACATAAAATTTGAATCGCCGGCGTAACGAGTACCACCAGCCTCCATTGACCACCATATGATTCAAATAAATGGTGAGCCCTACAACGCCCAGGATCATATTATAAATAAGCAAAGGCTGCCAGGGATTACGCACCCAGCCAAGTCTTTGTGAAACCAGCAGAGCCAGGGCGACTGCGCCCATAAGGCCGACGAAAATGGCAAATTGGCGTTTCATTGGGATATTTCCTTGCCCTTAATAAATACCTGAAGGATTATCGTTCCTCCGCTACGCAATTCCTGTTTCTCCTCCCATCCTACAACGTAACCAGCCTCAATTAATAAAGGAGTTGCACGCTCACGTATTCCGGCGAGATAGTAATCCTCAACTATGACAAAATCCGGGGCACGGTCGCGTATAGCGGCCAGTGCGCCCTCCTGTCCTGAGACCCCTCCATAATCCATATACCAGAAGTTGTTCCATACCTGACGGTCATCCGCCCCGAAATCAAAATAATATTCGTAAATATCCATGCCCTCGGCCAGTACGAGGCTATTTTCGTTGAGACCAGAATTCCGCAGGTAGGTCATCAGCCCCTCTGTATTCGGCCAGCTTCGATGAAATGACCAGTTCGAATCAAGAGCATGATCCGCAAAATAAACAACACCTGTACACAAGATCAACACGCCTACGAGATTCAACGCCCGGTTCCGAGAACGGATGGCATCAACGACGGTTGCCACGCAATATCCGGCGAGTGGGGAAAGAAAAATAAGACTGTAAGCACAGCTTTTCCAAAGCGAGTGGCGGTTACCGGTTAGCCAATGGTGCAAAGGGGCAGCCAGCCAGGTGCAAACAAGGAGGAATAATAAGACGAAGAACCAGACTGTATTGGAGCGTAAGAATGTGTTCAGCTTCGACTGTGATTGTTCATCCCCAAACAACAGGGGAGAACGGTAGTTCTGTTTCTTGGTAACGGTGCTGACAAGCAAAGCGAGCCCAGTCAGTGCAAGTAGCAGGACCAATCCGGTTTCTTGACCGATTCTCCTTAGGATCAGCCATCGGGGGCTCGCAGAAAACCCTTGCTCTTGAAGGACCCGCATCAGTTCCTGCCAATAAGGGATTGCATAAAAACTCCATACCAGCAGGATCGGAAAAACAAAATAAATGGATAATGTCAACACAGCCTGCCGCAGGGGAGTCTCATTCAGCCAGAAAAGAATCAAGGCAGTGATCAATAAGGCAGGGAGATAAATTAGGCCAATGTATTTGGACAAGGTGGCTAAAATCCCGCAAAGAGACGCCACAATGAGCAAATGCCTGTGATAATACCTGGACGTTGAGGCTGCGACCAGGAAAAAAAGTGATGCAGCCAAAAAGGGAAGTGCCACGGAATCATAAACAGCCAGCTGTCCCAAATTTAGAATGCTGCCGCTAAACGAAAACAGCAGCATGCTGAACAGGCCTGCTTTATGTCCGAAAAGTTTTCTCGTTGAAAAATAGACACAGACAGCTGCCAGGCACATCGTCAGGGTGCTCGCCAAACGCAGGGCTGTCACTCCTCCCAGTTCATTGAGAATAGCCGCTACAGCAGGATAAAGGTAGGAGCCAAAATGGAACGTTACGGCATTGCGACTATAAACCCCCTGTAACAGATCTTCACCCACCACTGCATTAATTGCTTCATCGAGAAATACCGTGTTGTAGTTAAGGTTGTTGATTTCCACCATGAATACGCCAAAAAGCAGCACGATAAATAGCCCCAATTCCACTGTGAATCGGTAACGACTGCTCTGCTGACGCTGCCTGGCGATGGTCTCATCAAATAGTGAAGGGATGTCCTTGGATAGCATAGCAAATGTCCTCGCTTGCCTGAAAAAATTAAAGCCCAATTGGTTAAGATTGGGCTACGAAGGACTCCGCAGTAATTTGCACATCCAGGATCTGGCATGCAAATTATTCGATGATGCAAAGACTAACCGTACCAGGGCCAATGCGGTCAGAAAAAGTTACAGACGGTTTGCCAGTGCTCTGCTATTTTGAATATTTGGGATGGATCGTGCTGTGTTGAGTTGTTCAAGGATATCATATCCACTTGTGCAAGTCAAATCGTAGTAAGTAACCTGAAGCGCTCATTCATTGTTGGGAATCATTGGCTCGCGTCTGAGCTTGATCAGATATTCTGTTGCGTGATATCCGCCCTGCCAGTTGGCTGCCCACCCCGGGACACGGATTGCCCGTGCCCTGATAACCGATTAAAACAAAGGAGAAATTCGCCGGGCAAGCGTACCCATGTAGTCTACGGGGTTGCGGGGCAGGACCAGAGCAATCCATCCACCATACCCTGAACCATGTTGGCAACGTAATTGGCTTCCTTCGTTGCTGTGTGATGGGTGGTGAAATTAGAAAATCCAAAATTGTGGGAGAGGACTTAGGCCGCTTTCAGCAATTCCCGCTTGAACCAGCCAAAGGCAGCCGACTGCATCTCCAGATCAAACTTGTGCGGACCCGGGTAAAACTGCCCGCTATAGGCATCAGGGTGTCCAACGCTGGCATAATGATCTTGCAAACGCGCGTGTGCTTCTCTCATTCCAGTTTCGGTAAACAGGTGATCCTGTAAGTCGTATTGCACCAGGAGTGGCACAGGTGCGCGGCACGCAGCGATATCCGGCCAATCCCCATGGCGCGCCCAGCCGAACGGGAACAGCATCCAGGTGTGGGACATGTTATGGTCCAGCAGGGCATCATAAGTGCTCATCAAACCAACAATGACCACGGCGCTGAGCCGATCATGCGTCGCATTCAATAAGGCGGCTCGATTCCCTCCTCCTGACAGACCAATGCACCCCACGCGGTCGGCATCTACATCCGGACGGGAGAGCAGATAATTCAAGGCCACGCGGTCCTCAAAGGCAACAACCCCGGCCATACTAGTGCCCAAGATATTGCAATACTTTGAAGCCCAGTGCTCGTGAAAATGAGCAGCCACGTTATAGCTCTCAAACTCATCAGAACTGGAAGAATGGGTTGGAGATGCCTCGAGCATCGCAGTTGTCGGTTTACCTACCATTTGCATCATGGTATTGAAAGGGAAACGGCGGCTGCCCCATAGAAAAACATCGTGAGCCAGCACCACAAACCCTTCGCGCGCTAACGCATTGACATACGCTCGTCCGCCATAGAGTGACTGGCGGAAGTTCCTTAAGACCGGCAATGATCCTTCCGGGCCATCTGCGATCTTTTCCTTCCCATAATACTTAATATCGCTATGATCATGCAGGGCGATGATCGCAGGTAGCGGCCCGCTGACATTCGCGGGCTTGAATACATAGGCACGGGTACGTGGTCCATAGCCCACTGACCAGGAAACCTCCTGACCGATCAAATCACCTTCCTGCCACTGGCGTTCAGGTTTTGCATCCAATGGATTTTCATTTGTATGGCAAAAGCCTAGCGTCTCACGGATCAAAGCCTGGGTTGGCGGCCCGGGAATCGCTTTGGGATACAGAGAGTGTTGCGTTCGCGCGAAGGCAACCCAATCACTAAAGATGCCAAGGTGTCGGTAATGTTCTGACATGGTGGTTCCTTTTCGGGTTCATTTAGGGCAGTGGCAGATTCCCGGCGTAGCCGGTCAGTTCGATGTAACCATTACCACTGGCGGGTTCTCCATTGCATGTACCCTCGAAGTGCACCGCCCCCTCCCAGTAGGTGACGGCCGGAAAGTGAATTTCCTGGTCGGCCATCCATGGCTGCACTTGTAAGTCGCAATTGGGCTGATCAAGCTGGACTTGCCAGGCAGAAGGATAAAGACCCTGTGTATGCGGGCTGCGCCACTGGTCCAGCACTGTTATTTCAAAACCACTGTTTTGCACAGATTGAGGATTCCCGTCCGTATCGATGAACGTCCCGCTCGAGGAGGTTGATATTCCTCCACCGCGCTCGCGCAATTGAAAAAGCATCAATGCTCTGCCGTCTTCAAATTGCAGGGAAAACCAATCCCAGCCGGTTTGATTCTTGTCCAGGACGCTCGTGCTGAACTCGTGATCTTTCCATGCCAGCCCGCTCACTGAATGTTGTACATCATTCACTCGCACAAATCCATCCGCACGGAGACGCGGCTGGCTATAGTAATACGAAGCGTTGTCCGCAGCTTGCCCCTTGCGACTGTAGCCTTTCTCGCCGTGCAGCACGACTCCCATCTCGTCGGTAAGAGTCAGGTCGAGGGCGATTCCCTCCTGCGCAGCTTGCAGATGATAAATACCTGAAGTGGTTTCTGTGATACTCCAGTCCTCGATCCAGACGCGGTATGGGTCTGCTTGCGCGCCTGTCAACCCGGGTCCGGGCCGGGAGTAGCGCTCAAAGGCATAAAAGCGGTCAGCCTCGATATCGCTCACCGCGAAATGGGCAAAGTACAAATTGCGGTCATACCACTCTGAATCGTCAGGGAGCTCAATGGTTGGCGGCAGCAAACCCACGCGGAAGATTGTCAGTTCAAAGCCAAAGTGCCGTCCCTCTGGCGTTTGCAAGTTGCCGGTGTAATACCACCATTCGGTACGGAAATCTTCATGCGCGCCAAAGTCTTCAGGGAAGGTCAGCGGGCGCGAGCCATCCGCCACAGAAAAGCCGGAGGGTATTTCCTCGTTGATACCCGAAACTTCGGGTATTTCCACTTCGGCAGAGGGAGCAGACGGAGGCGTGCAAGCGGTCAGGAGGATGAGTACGCCAAGGAAAAAGCGAGACATGGGTGGTTATTATACGTTAAGGGATATCCTCGCGCTGAGCGAAGGGGCAGCGCTGTTCTGCCCCGTAGACGAAGCGCGCCTTAAACGAAGTATCCATTTCAATGCGCGCTTCGTCTGCACTCGACGTGCACTCGCTCCGCTCAGCGCGAGGATGCTTAAAATATTCTTCTAATCCACACCGAATACAATCACACCCATGACAGCCTTTCTCCGTTTCCATGACCTGACCAAATCCTATCATGAAGGCGATGTGCGCCGCGTGGTGCTGCAAAACGCGCATGCCGAATTTCAGCCCGGCGAGATCACCGCGATCTTAGGGAAAAGCGGCAGTGGTAAGAGCACGCTCCTCAACCTGATCAGCGGCATCGACGCTCCGGATAGCGGGCAGATCTGGGTAGATGGGCAAGAGTTGACCTCGTTATCCGAGCGCGATCGAACGCTCTTCCGGCGGGCCCGCATCGGTTTCGTTTTCCAGTTCTTCAACCTCATCCCTACACTCACCGTCGGCGAGAATGTGAGCCTTCCACTTGAGCTCAACCGCGTACCCCGAGAGCAGGCTCGCGAGAAAGCGAAAGACAGGCTCGCAGCCGTCGATCTGCTCGATCGTTGGAATACCTTCCCTGAAAAACTTTCCGGTGGCGAGCAGCAACGCGTGGCGCTGGCGCGCGCCCTGGTGCATGATCCGCTCCTGATTCTGGCGGATGAGCCGACGGGAAATCTGGATGAAGAAACCGGCACGCAGGTGATGTCCCTGCTTGCCGGACTGGCTCGCGAACAGAATCGTACCCTGTTGCTGGTCACACACAGCCAGGAAGCTGCCTCACATGCCGACCGCATCCTGCGGCTCTCACACGGCCAACTCGTTGAGGAGCA
>DATHTL010000033.1:0-5846 GCA_035463255.1 Anaerolineales bacterium
CTCGATTACATGGCTGCCAATGGATACATAGGCACATTCTGGCAGTGGCGCGAGCAGAATGAAGGAAAAATTTACAACGCGGATATCGACCTCAGTCCACTGGCGGGGCGGAGCGTGCGCTTTATCTTGACGATCCTTGCCACAGGAAACGCGACCAACGATCGGGCCTTATGGGGCTCACCGCGCATTGTCCGTTCGGGCGCGACTCCACCGCCGGTGACTCAGATGGTTACACCGTCAGCGACATTCACGTCAACACCGGATCAAGATTGGTTGCTGTACACGAACTCACTGCATGGCTTCCAGTTTAGATATCCCTCGCAAGCGCAGATCGTCGATCAGACAGACAGTTCCTTGAAGATGAATCTGCCCTTTATGCCGGGCACAAATCTGCGCGAGAAATATCTGCAGATGACCGTTCGTGAAAATGTTAACCCGTGTCTGAGTCCTTTAGCGGACAACGGGCTGCCCGGCGCGCCTGAGAATGTCACCATCAACGGCATATCGTTCCTCAAGCAGACGGCAGCCGATGGCGGCGTGGGGCATCTTCATGAATGGGTTGCCTATTTCACGCTGAAGAATAATGCCTGCATCAGCATGGACTTTGTGCTCCATTCCCTCAACCCGGGCAATTTCTCCACACCTCCGCCCATCTTTGACAAAGCAGCCGAGTCTGCTGTATTCACACAGATGATGGCGACATTCGCGTTTGAGTCTGCAACGTTCACACCTCTCCCACCCACGGTGGAACCGCACGTGGTGCCCTCGCCGAATATTCGCAGGCTGTTCATGATCGACTCCCTCAACGGTTGGGCCATCGGCAATTCCTATGTCCTCCGCACCGGAGACGGCGGTTCTACCTGGTACAACATGACCATGCCGGGCGTTTCAGCCGTGCTCAATGGTTTCTTCCAGGACTCCAACAGAGGCTGGGTGTTGACTCCCCAGGGACTGTATCGCACCGTCGAAGCCGGCATTCGATGGACACATTACAGCGTTCCGTTCACGGGTGGCTACATTCAGTTCCTGGATGAACGCAATGGCTTTGTCCTGTCCGGGGAGCCCTCGGGAATGCAAAAGCACGCCGTGTACCTCTATCAAACCTCCGATGGCGGCGCAACCTGGACGCTCAAGTACGCGAACGATCCGAGCCTTCCCAATAACACGCTACCGTTCAGCGGACACAAGCTGGGCATGGCATTCCGCGATGCCTCCACCGGCTGGGTCGGCGGTGATTACCCGACGCCCGGATACGTGTATCTGTACAGGACAATCGACAGCGGCGTGACCTGGTCGCAACAATCCCTGACACTGCCGGTCGGATATGAGAATTCCTATGTCACGATCGAGTCGCCGCGATTCTTTGGACTCAACGACGCCGTCTTGCCGGTCTGGCTGAGCACGAATGCGGGCAGAGACTTGTTCATCTATGAAAGCTACAACGGCGGCGAGACCTGGACGAACTTCGGCGGCTCTGTGCTGCAGGGCAGGAACACAGACTTTATTTCTGTGCGCGATGGATTTGCCTGGGACGCAAATGGCTTCTTCCATGTCACTCGTAACGCCGGCGGGACCTGGAGCCAGGTCACACCGAATGTGAACTTCGGCGATGACGTGCTTGCCCTCGACTTTGTCTCCGAAACAACCGGCTGGATTGCGCAAAATGCCGTCAATGGTAGCACGCCCCTGTATCGCACTACAAATAGCGGCAACACATGGGCTCTCGTTTCGGGGAGTTCTTCGCCCGTGACGCCGCCGGCCCAGGTGCTGCCCGATCTGACCGTCGTGCAGACGAGGATCGAATTGCAGAACACGAGCTGTCTTATGCCGGGCGACCCCATGGGCATCCGAGTCTGGATCAAGAACAACGGACAGGTGGCTGCCGGCCAATTCACGGTCAACGTAAACTCGATGAACTACTTGGTGACGGGACTGGGCGCAGGGGAAACCACCGCCATATTCTTCCCCGCCTACAGCAATCCGGTCACTGCCACAGTGGATTCATTGAACATGATCGTGGAAAGTGATGAGAACAATAACTCGCGTTCAGAGATGGTTCCCGTGCCAACGCCGGCGCTGCCCTGTGCGACGCCAACCACTATGCCTTCAGAAACTCCCGCGCCGACTCCGACCTCTTCTACGGAAGACGTTTCACACGACGCCTTCTGTGCGGATGCGCGCATCCCTGTCCTGATCGAGCAATTGAAAGGCAGCCTGAACCAGTCAAACGGCGACATGTTTGCCTCACTGGTCGGCCCCGTTCACGGCGTGGATGTGCGTCTGTGGGCGTATCGTGCACCAGTCAACTTCAGTACGACAACAGCAAGGAATGTTTTCACGAGCACCGAAGTGTTTACCTGGGGCTCGGGTTCAGTCGGCGGCACAGAGTACGGCACAGGTACCTTCTCGCAGATCATCCAACCGAAAATGTTGGAAGTCTTTAACGCCCCGAACATGGAGACCTACTGCGATAACCTCACGAAAGTATTCCCACTTTCGAACCCGTGGCCCTATCCGAACATCCGTTACTACAACCTCTACAAGCCTGCCATGCCGGGGAATGATTTCGACTTCCGTACATGGTTGATCGGATTTGAGTACATCAACAACCAGCCCTATTTACATAGCATGGTCACGATTGTCTGGGAGCCGTAACCCCTTACTCGAGCCGCCGTCTGCTGCGAAGCGTCCCTGTGGGACGGCGGCGTCTTCCAGAATCAAAAGAAGAGCAGGAATTTCCTGCTCTTCATTTCTTATCATACAGCTTACATCGCGTTCTTAATAAACTTTGCCAGGTCCTTTTTCATCTTCTTGAGCGATGGCATATGAATATACATCATGTGCCCCGCCTCATAATATTCCATGCTGACGTTGTGGTGCAGGCTCTGATTCAAGCCTAGATGATTGAACGTGTATTCTGTGGCGAAGTAAGGCGTGCCGAGATCGTAGCATCCATTTGCCACGAAAACTTTCAGGTGCGGGTTATATGTCATCGCCTTGCGCATCGTCTCTGCCACGTTCACATATTGATTCTCGAACACCGAATACGACCACGGCCAGACCTTCTCACTCAAGATTTCATACGGCAGGTCCGATTCGTACTTGAATTCTGCGCGCACCAGATTATAAAAACCGGCTGTATACGGTCCCATCACATTGGTGAGCAGCGGATCGTATTCCGCGTTTTCCGTCACGCCGAGGCGGTCGATTCCCAGGAAGCGGCTGTCGAGCCGTCCCACGGTGCGCCCACTCTCGCGCAGCAGTTCTTTGAAGAAGTGCTGGTCGATAATCCGCAAATTGGTGCGCTCGATGAAGTCTGTGGAAAGGCCGGTAAAGCGTGCCAGCTCCTGCACCACATGCAGGCGCTCTTCTGCGCCGAGTAGATCGCCCTTCATCAGCGCCGCGGAGTAATCACCCCGGGCGAAGTCTTCTGCTTCTTTCAGGAATTTGCGAAGCGGCTGCCCGACCCCGGCTTTCTTGTGATACCAGGCAGTCGCGGCATAGCCCGGTAGAAACAGGATGAACGGCAGCTCGTTGTTGGAATTGAACAGGATCGTGGTGAAGTCCAGCACGGCAGAGATCAACATCAGGCCGTTGAGATACAACCCGTGGCGTTCTTGCAGATAGCCCGAAAGACCCGCGGCGCGCGTCGTGCCATAGCTTTCGCCGATCAGGAATTTGGGTGAGAGCCAGCGGTTGTAGCGCGTCGTATACAGGCGGATAAAATCGCCGACCGACTCGATATCCTTTTTAAATTCATGCCATTCCTTGGGTTTCTGTCCGTCCACCGGGCGGCTATAGCCCGTGCTGACCGGGTCAATGAACACCAGGTCGGTCTCCTCGAGCAGCGAATACTCATTATCGGTCATCCGGAAGGGAGGGGGAGGCAGCTCGCCTTCATCGGTCAGCACCACGCGGCGCGGCCCCAAAACTCCCAGATGCAGCCAGACGGACGAGGAGCCGGGTCCGCCGTTGAACGAAAATGTGAGTGGGCGTTTGTGAAGTGCAGAGGAGCGCTCAACAGGTTTCTCTCCATTAATGTCCCTGGTATAGGCAATAAAGAAGACCTGTGCCCGCGGCTTCTCGCCTTCCGACTCCTTCTCACGATCGGGGGTCTCCTCTTTCAGTACCATCGTCCCCGCAGTGACCGTGTACTTGATCGTTTTACCCCCGATCCTTAGACTATGCTGTGTGACCACAAGGTTATCCTTGGGTGCTGGCTTTTCGTCCTTTTTCTCTTCCGGTTTCTTTTCTTCTGTGTCGGGCATGTTGGCCTCATTATTTAAGAGGGTATGGGATAGCTGGATTGTACAAACTATTTGCCAAAGCAAGCGTAGACAGTGATGATTCTAAAAAGGCTTGAAGACCATCAGCCACAACACGATCATCGGAATCACGTATCCAATGATGACCAGCCCACTGACATGTAATTTCTTGATATGGGCTTGGACTTCGGCCGGGTTGGCAGGCTCTTCTGCCGGGAATGTCTTCCCACCGATTATGTATGGCAGGCCGACCATGCGGCGCAGGTGTTTGTATCGTTTTTCGTTCATAAAGACCATGTAGAGGAAGACAATGATCATCAGCACGATCGAAGCCCAGATCCAGCCCCGGTTCCAGATCCTGAGGATGAACGGCATAATCAAGCCCGAAATTCCCATCACCAGAAACGAGATGAACATGACGACCATCGTCGACATGGACAGGTCGAGCAGGGCGCGAATGCGTGCAAGATCGGTTTCCTTGCGCAGCTGGAACGCCATGGCGATAGATGTTCCATGTGCAAGGAAAAATGTGATCGCACCCAAGATATGGATAAAGATCAGCCAGGGAATCAGGACAAGCATGTCAGCCTCCGTGAGTCTAAAAGTTGCCTGATTATATGATAAAGATTATCCGGTTTGGATCCCTTGCCTTCTCCCTACGCTTATATAGAAACTTCTCCTTCTTCTACCTCGTCTGCGGCGTCAGAACCGTAATAAATGTCGAGCCCAAGGTTCAATCCCTGCGCCACGCCCTGCAGTACAAGAAAGTAGAACAGCCCGATGGTTGGCGCAAAGAACAGGTTGGCGATCGCGATCGGCCATTGGGAGACTTCCGTGGGCCAGTTCATTTGCCCCTGGATGATGCCGCCCAGGTCGCTTGCAAAACTGATCAGATAAAAAGCCAGTATGATCCACGAAATGATCTTTGCGATGGTCACGATGCGAAAAATGCTGGTTTCACTGGCAAACAAAAGCGGGTTGTCTTTATTCGTATTCATTGTTCTCCTGAGTGTGTTTCGATTGATTGAGTCTTATTCCAGAAAGGAAAATGGCAGTGCACGTATTTCAACTCCGCGATAGCCTGCCAACGTCTCTGCCATGCAGAGCGAATTATAAATGGCTTCCTCGGTTGCTTCGATTGCAGCTTGAAATAATGGGGACATGAGATCGTTTGGCACTTCGGGGTATGCCCATACTTTCCGTCGTCTTTCAGGCATGCGGCGCACTTCTTCTGCGCTGGAAAATGCGATGACATAATCACCCGACCCGTTGCTCATGGATGCACCCGCGTGTGCCAGGCCGGCGAGCCCGCGTTGCGCAAGCCGCTTGAGGTTACGATCCGCTAACGGGGCATCCGTCGCCAGAACGATCATGACCGAGCCATCGGCAGAGTCTTGATCTAAAACTTCTTTCAAATAATATTGCTCAAGTTTCTTGCCAACCGGAATGCCGTCGATCTGTAGGACACCTCCGAAGTTCGTCTGCACCAATGCGCCGACGGTGTAGCCTCCGAGTTGTTCAGGCAGGACGCGCGAACTTGTACCGATGCCGCCTTTCCAGCCAAAACAGATCGTGCCTGTG
>DATHTL010000034.1:0-18300 GCA_035463255.1 Anaerolineales bacterium
GATTGTGTAAGGGAATTACAGGGGCACCCGCAAATCGCAGCTATCGGGATCAATTGCACATCGCCACGCTATATCTCATCCTTGATCCATCAGGCAAAAAAGACAACGGAGAAACCCATTCTTGTGTATCCCAACTCAGGAGAAACATACAATGCATCAGAAAACGAATGGGACGGTAATCCCGTGCTATATTCCTTTGGTGAGCAGGCCCGGGAATGGTATAAGGCGGGCGCGCGCCTGATCGGCGGCTGCTGCCGCACGACGCCGGAAGATATACGTGTGATTGCGAGCTGGGCGCGGCCTTCGCGCTCCTGAAAGACATCGGGACTGTCGTGAGCGGAAGACCGAGCAGAGCGAGGTCTGTAGACGAAGCGTAGGTTTTCAAGTAACTTGCGCTTCGTCTACGGGTCTCGACAAACACTCGACCCACCGCTCAGCGCGCGTAAATCTTTTTATGGAGAGAGCATGAAAGCCATCCGCATGATCGAAGCAGGGAAGCCCCTGGAATTGCAGCGCATTCCCATGCCATCTGCCGGGGAGGAGGATATGCTGGTGCGCGTGCGTGCCTCAGGTATCTGTCACTCCGACGCGCACTACCGCGCCGGGCGCTCTCCGATGGGATTCCTGCCTATTACGCTGGGACATGAAGTTGCCGGTGAGGTGGAATGGGTGGGTTCCAAGGTAACCAACGTCAAAGCCGGGGACCGGGTCTGCCTGCATTACAACATTTCCTGCGGCGATTGTGATTACTGCAAGGCCGGCCATGAACAGTTCTGCACTACGGTAAAGATGATCGGCCATCACATCGATGGCGGCTATGCCGAATACATCAGCGTACCGGCACGCAACGCCATGCCGTTGCCCGAGGAGATTTCGTTCGAGGAAGGCGCGACGCTAATGTGCGCCTCCGCCACCGCGCTCCACGCGCTGCGCAGAGGCAGGGTAAAGGAGGGTGAAACGGTGGCAATCTTCGGCGTCGGAGGATTGGGTCTCTCCGCGATTCAGTTGGCCAAGGCGCTGGGGGCCGTCGAAATCTATGCCGTGGACATCAAATTGGATAAGCTCGAGCTCGCTTCAGAATATGGTGCCATTCCCATCGATGCCAGCCGCATGGATGCTGTGGATGAAATCCGAACGCTGACAAAAGGCAAGGGTGTCAACGTCGCCTTGGAGATGATCGGTCTGCCCGTGACCATGAGGCAAACCATAGAGTCATTGGGCGTGCTGGGACGCGCGGTGATCGTCGGTCTGGGGCAGGCGCCCCTGGAGGTGCACCCGTATCGAACATTGATCGGCTACGAGGCGGAGATCATTGGCTCAAACGATCACCTGCTCGAGGAACTTCCTTTACTGATCGATCTCGCGCGCCGAAAAGTCTTGGACACCTCACATGTCGTTTCACAGACCCTGCCGCTCGATGCAGAGAAGATCAACCGCCGGCTCGACGATCTCGAACAATACACGAACGATGTGCGCGCCGTGATCGTGCAACCTGATTGACTTTATCTCGTACATCATCACAGTTACTGTATTTCCCCTAAATGAATTCCCCCATAGCCACTTCTTAGACATTATCGTATTCTTATCTATCTCTTAATTTCAGCGGAGGTGACCCCGTGAGCTTTCCATCTTATTCGCACGAAACGTTAAAGAGAAATGCAACAGCATTGACTCTTAAGAAACGGGTCGTATTAATCGCTCTAGCTTGCTGTATTCAAATGGTTTACCTTCCTGCCAGCAATCAAGTCTCCGGCGGCATTGAGCCCAGGCTGTCTATCGATGTCTTCCCTATCTGGCCGATCTGGGTATTACCTTACGTTCTTTGCTATATTCTCTGGTTCGCTGGCATTGTATGGATTACTTATCGTACGGAAGATCAAGACTTTCGCTCCTTTGTTGCCGCCTGCATGCTCACTTTTTTGATTGGTGCGTCTACGTTCGTTCTTTTTCCAACCTATGTGAAGGCAGCCACGCTCGAGGGGAGTGACGTCTTTACTCTTCTTTTGCGCACCGTTCATGAAGACTGGGGAAGATATGCTGCACTTCCCAGCGGGCATGTTTATATAACAACCTTATTGACTTTATTCTATAGCCGCTGGTACCCACGTCACAAATTCTTATGGATCCTGATCCTTGTCATAGTGTCGCTTTCGACATTGTTTACCGGCCAGCACTATATTCTGGATGTGATTGGAGGGTTGCTCGCGGCTCTGGCAGGTTATCACTTCGGTCTCTGGTGGGCCGGGTTCTACACCACGCAGAAACAAACCGGGAAAAGCTCTGGCAAGAGGATCGCATCCTCCTGGAACTGATTGCAGTTTCTAGAAAATTGTTTTATAGTCTGAGGCATGGAACCGACAAAAGTCACCCGCCCTCGATTTCCAAAAGGATACGTGGACAAGCCCATTTCTTACCTCACCTGGGACTGGGTCGCCGCGCAATTAACCGAATCCCTAAACTACTGGCTGTGCTCCGTCCGCCCCCCTACGCCGGAGGCTCCAGGTGGACGACCTCATGCGATCCCACGCTGGGCCGTCTTTGTAGATGGAAAGATCTACTATGACGGCAGCCCCGAGACCCGGCACAATCGAAATATTGAGATCAACCCAAACATCTCCGTCCATCTCGAAAGCGGCACCGAAGCGATCATGCTTGAAGGCACATCCCGGCCGGCCGAAAAACCCTCGCCCGAACTGGGCAAGAAGCTCTCAGAAGCATACAAGAAGAAATACAAAGCGCTCGGTTACGCGCCCGAGCCCAATTCGTGGGATGCAGGCGGGCTCTATGTATTTACCCCGCGCCAGTGTATTGCATGGTCAAAGTTCAACGAAGATCCGACCAAGTTTATCTTCGAAGAATAAGGAAGCCGATTGAAACTGGAAGTGATTTCAAAATACCCACAACAAAGGAGCCATATGGCTCCTTTGCTGCTTGTGCATGGTGCCTGGCATGGAGCATGGTGCTGGGAAAACTTCCTGCCCTACTTTGCAGAGCAGGGATATGAAGTCCACGCCCTCAGTCTGCGCGGGCATGGTAACAGTGAGGGTAGAGAACACTTACGCTGGTTCAGCGTCCGTGAATATGTGGCCGACCTCGCCTCCGTGGCGAGCAGCCTGGGAACTCCTCCCGTGTTGATCGGTCATTCCATGGGCGGCTATGTCGTGCAAAAATATCTTGAGTCGCACACTGCGCCGGCAGGTGTGCTCCTGACAAGCATCCCTACTGTTGGGATCATCGGTATGCTGCTCCGGATGCTAAAACGTCACCCCGCATCCACGCTCAAAGCGTTGCTGCTGATGAACCCCTGGTATTTTGTCTCCACACCCGCCCTGGCAAAAGATTACTTATTTTCGGATGATTATCCCGACGAAAAGTTCCTTGAATATTATCCCTACATCCAGCCCGAATCGTTCCGGATGGCGCTCGAGGCGGCCATCCTGAGCCTGCCGCGCCCCGGCAAGATAAAGACGCCATTGCTGGTGCTCGGCGCAGAGAACGATCGTGTCTTCAGTGTTGCAGAGCAGCACAAAACCGCACGAGCCTACAAGACCGAAGCAGTCATGTTCCCGGATATGGCCCACGACATGATGCTTGAACAAGGCTGGGGCGCGGTCGCAGATACGATCCTGAGCTGGCTAAACTCACGTAACTTATAAGTACAGGATACAGATATGATCGCTAGAATGTGGCACGGTACGGTGCCTGCTGCCAAAGCAGGAGAATATCGCGAGTTCCTGAACACTCGCGCCATTCCAGATTATCAGTCCGTGGAGGGGAACATCAGTGTCTCTATTCTGGAACGGAGCGATGGGGCAATCACCCACTTTATTACGCTCACCTTCTGGAAAGACCTTGAGTCTATAAGAGCCTTTGCTGGCGAAGATATCTCTGTGGCGAAATATTATCCCGAAGACCAGGATTTTCTGCTGGAGTTCGAGCCGAATGTCGTGCACTATGAGGTGGTTGGTCAATCTTGAGCGGGGAAAGCTTTTCGGTTTAAGAGATCGCCTGCAAGGGCAGCCCAGTTTTCGCAGCCCGCTGCTGTAAAAATCTCGCGCGCTCTCTGCAAATGAGCTGTACGTTCGGGATCATCGGCAGGCAGGTGCTGACCCAGCATTAATTCCGCGCGCCCCGCTTCATAGGCAATTGGAAACGAATGGGCCTTTTCGACCGCAGCCTGCCACAGTTCATATGCCGTGTCATGCTTATCGGAATACCACTCGAACTGCCCCCTGTAACGATCGAGAGCAGGGCCACCAATGGCAAAGACGCCAAGGTATTTTTTCATGTTTTTCATCGCGATTTTTGCGTACTTTTCGACCTCATTCCTCTGAGCATTCGATAGATCATTTTTCTTTCCTTCCTCCAGTGCAAGGAAGGCAATCTCTGCCAGGTGGGAGTAGATCAAATACGCGGAATAATCTACGATGGAGGCTTTCGCGAACTTGTCGAGAGCAGCTTTGACCCCCTCCCAAACGCCTTCGCGCTCACCCTTTAGCCACATCGCCAACCACATAGCGCTGCGCACAATGTTTTCAGGGATATCGCCCACCCAGCTCTTTTCCGACAGCGCCAGGCATTTCCGGGCATTGGCAATACATTCGTCATACTCTCCTCTCCATACCATCGCTGTGCAATCGTTCTGATAGCTAAACCCGATGTGGATGGGGTTTTCGCGGCGCATGGCGATCTCCCATTCACGCCGGATATAGGGCTCCGCCATCCCTGGTCCGGCTTCGATCAGCTTGTTGATTGCCAGGTACGTAACCGATTCGGCGCCGCGGCGATGATCGCCAATTTCCTCACAAATTTCTGCGGCTTTCTCGATCAGGTCACTGACTTCCCGCCAGGCGCCATTCCCGCTGGCGACGGCACACAGCGAGATGGCACCATCCACATAGGCATCGGGGTCATTGATCTTTTGTCCCAGGGCAAACCAGCGGTCCTTGTAATATTGAGCCTGGGAGTGCAGTGGAATGAACCCCATGACCGCGCTCATCGTGGCGTACATCGTCCACAACGCAGGAGTATCGTCCAGGGTTTCTCCAATATTCAAGCCTGCCATCACACCGTATAACATGGGAAGCGGATTGGGGTCACCACTCAGGTATTGCACGACGGCCAGCTTTTCTGCCAGGATTATGAGCTCCATGCGGATCATTTTCTCTCTCGGATCTAGCTCCTTGCCTCGATAACGACTCGGCCACAGGCGGTGACCTGCCTGCCGCGCGGCCTGTTTCAAGACACCGCCGAGCAGGCCCACGTCTGAGGCCGGGAGCGGGAGCCCAAAGATCTTCATTGCCCTGACGATGTACTCCTTTGCCTCCACGATCCTGCCCGATCCGAGGTAGGCATCCCCGATCTTGCGATACCACTGGCCCAGGCGCAGTTGATCGATTTTATTGGTATCCGCGAGGGCAAGCACTTCACTGAAAAACTGAATGGCTTCTGCATTGGCGAAGTTCTTCAGAGATTGGTCACCTGCCTTTTCCAGATAATCTATGGCCTTGGTGACGACTGTGTTCTGTGTAGATACATCCGGCGTGTTTGCCGCCTGTTTCCAGTGGTAGGCAAGCAGGGGATAGAACGACTCAAGGTCTTGCTCATAGCTTTGCTCGATCCATTCCGCAACGGACTGGTGCAACTGGCGCCGCTGGGAAAACAGCATGAGGTTATAAGCCACCTCCTGCGTAATTGCATGTTTAAAGATGTAGGCCAGGTCGGGTGTCTCGGATTCGATCTGGGTCAATCTCAGGTGAGTGAGTGCCTGCAGATAATCAGGGAGGGCAGGCCGGTCCTGCTCGATCGGGTGGATGGCTTCCAGAATCCGGTAGGCGAAGATGCGGCCGATCACGCTGGCCACCTTGAGAGTTAGCTGCTGGGAGGGATTCAAGCCGTCGATGCGGCTGGTAATGGCAGCCTGGAGGTTATCGGGCAAGGTCACTGCTTCGAGATGATCAAAGCCCGGTGCCAGATGGCAATCTTGCCCCTCGATCACGAGCACGCCTGTGTCGCGTAAAGCATAGGCAAGTTCTTCGGCAAAGAAGGGATGCCCTTCCGATTTATCGCGGATCATCTTTCCCACCTGCGGCGGAACCGACTTCACGCCCAGTCGCTGACATACTAAGGCCTCCACATTGTCGAGCGACATCATATCGAGCCTCACGAAGGTCGTCTCGGGGCGATACGCCAACTCCTGGAACTGCACAGGCACCGGCCGCCAGAGCGGGCGCGTATTCACGACCAGCAACAACGGGCGAACCTTTTGATAGACATCGCCAAGCAGCGTCCACGAGGCAGAGTCGAACCAGTGCAAGTCTTCGATGGCCACCAGGATCGGGGATTGATTTGTCTCATGCTGCAGGAGCATCACCAGCAGATCGCGGATATTTCCACCGCGCACTTCACCAGACATGGCAGAGGTAAACTCATTGTCAGGGATCGAGATCGGCAGGATTACACTGAGTAACGGCGCGTAGCGCATGAACTCAGGATCGATTTCCCTTAACTTTGCAAGAACCGCCTTCTGCACCGCAGTGCGATCTTCCGCGGAAAGCTGAGGCTTGTTGGCCAGTTCCTCAATGCCCAGGACGCGGTTGAAGATGGCACGCCAGGCAAAATAGGGGCTGTTCTTTTCGATTGAGTCGCCTTCGCCAATAAACGTCTTGACCTGTGACGCTTGCGCCTGACGGACTAATTCCTCCATCAAGCGCGATTTCCCGATCCCCGCTTCGCCATGCAAAATAATTGCCTGGAATGGAGTTCCTTTCTGCAACTCCTGGATGCCATTGACCAAGAGCGTTTTCTCTTCTCCCCGGCCGATCAGTTCTGTCTTTGCTTGAACCACTCCGGTCTTTTCGCGCAGGGGATTGAAAGCGTCTACCAGCTCGCTCCGACCTTTGATTTTTTGCGGCGTGAGGTTTTCGAACTCGATCTGATCCTTGGCTGCTTCATAGGTGGCGCGATCACATAAAATGGCGATACCGTCCCGCTCGATCACCGCCCGGCGCTGGCTGGCAAGGCTCATGAGTCGCGCGGTCATATTGACCGAATGTCCGATGAGTGTGTATACTCGCCGCTCGTTAGTTCCAACCAGGCCGCAGAACACGCGCCCGGTGGTCACGCCAACGGAGCCGCGCAGCCCGAGCGATTGCAGCTCAGTGCGGAGCGCCATCGCCGCCTGCAGGCCGCGCGTCGGGTCATCGGTATGAGTCAACGGCGGTAAGCCAAAGGCAACATCGACCATCACCCCCTTGTCATCCTGGCTGATCTTGTTGACACTGCCCTCAAAGCGGTAGACCATCCGCTGGATGGAACGCATAATGTCCTGAGCAAACTGGAGCTCAGTTTTCTGACCCAGCTCCGGCAGGTTGATGAACATAATCGTGACTTTTCGCAGTTCGGCCAGCCAGTCCGATTGACCGGCCGAGATACGATGGATGATGGCGCCCGGGATATAGGGACGCAGCGCAACTTGCGCCTCATGGGGAAGCTGCAGCGGCTCCCTCCCCGCTGGTACCCGTGAGGCCGTGCGCAAGCTCTTAAGGCGCGCCGCGGTTTGCCTGGCGCCCTTCAGGGTGAACTCAAACCGCACCGCATTACAGTCATCTTTGATCAACGCCCAAGAAGATTGCGTAAGGATGATATCGCCGGCCCTGGCATGATCGTTGGCTACACCGACCTCTATAAGGGGTTCCCCAACCAACACGAATTCCCAGCGATTGAACACGCCACCGATATGACTTTGCCATACGCGGCCCGTGGCCAGCGCCAGCTTCAGGTAGAGTCTCGACCCCTCGGTCCGGTAATCAAGCAATTGTTCACGGATGTCAAGCGCACATTCTGTCGCGCGCAGCGTCCACTGCCGGAGACTTTCCATCGAAACGGGATCAGCCACGCCTACCTCCGATGGGATCGGCCACACCGCGATCAGCGCATCACCGGCAAATTTCACCACATCCCCGCCGTACTCGTACACGGTGTCAATCAGCTGACCGAAATATTCGTTAAGGATGCGCGCCAGCGTCTCCACTCCCAATGGGCCTTTTTCGGCCAGCCGCTCGGTGAGAGTGGTGAAGCCGGAAATATCCGCAAATAAGACAACAGCAGGAAAATTCTGCGCGACAGGCGAATCGATTGGCTTTGGATCCTCAATTACCCTCCGTTGGATCATTTTCGGCACAAAGCTCGCAAAGAGTTCCGTTAAACCGGTATCGGACATAATCCTCCTCTAAAACGGTGACACGAAAGGATCGAAAACAATAAATTGCGTTCGCGGTTTGAACAGCAGCCTGCTCGTGCGATCAAGAAGAACTAGTCAAAGTGAACGAGCTTTTTTACATTTCCTTGAAATGCAGTGGACTGCAATACTTGGCCAGGACGATGCAGGATCATCGGCAAGCCGCGCTTGGGGCGGATGGCATTCATGCCGGCGCAATCCACTTTTGTGCCAGGCTTCAGTGTGAAACGAAAACGTTTGAGCAGGATGGACATGGCGATCTTCAGCTGCAGCATGGCCAATGAGGCGCCAATACAATATCGAGGACCGCCCGAGAACGGCATGAACTCATACGCCGAAGGGTGAATGGAAAGCCAGCGCTCAGGCCTGAATTTATAGGGCTCCGGGAAGACATCCGGAATGCGGTGCGTGATGTAGGGGCTCATCACGACCCAGGTCCCTTCCGGCAAAGGCTGCCCTTCGAGTTCGAAATTCCGGGTGGCGAGGCGGGCCGTCCATGTGCCGGCTGGGAACACGCGCATGGTTTCCTTTAGCACACCCTCGAGATAGGGCAAATGCTCCACTTCCTCTGGCATGGGTACCTCCCCGCTCACCAGGCGATCCAGCTCACCAAGTACTTTTTGGAGCACCTGAGGGTGCTGGCTGAGCAGGAAGATCGTCCAGTACAACACCATGCCACTGGGATTATAACCACCGCGGAACATCGTGGCCGTATGACCGATCAATTCCCGCTCGTTCAACCGCTGCGGGTCATCTTCGTGCATCCGGATCATGACAGACAAAATATCATTACCAGTGAGTCCCTCGGCCTTCTTGCGGGCAATGACTTTTCTGACGACACGTTCCATTTCATCCCCATTCTTTAGCACGCTGTGGAATGGGAGGCCGGGAAGGTTATACGGCAGCAACAGCGCGAACGGATTGAAGATCACCTTCATGGTGCGCTCAAGCTGGCGGCCGATGACTTCGCCCTCCGCTTGAGGATCCAGCCCCAGGACAGGTTCGGTAGCCAGCCACATGGCTAGCTGCTCCATCTCGGTCCGCATATCCACCTGCATGCCAACGTTCCAGGAGGCGATCTTTCTCTCGGTTGCCTTGATGCAGCCGTCATAGTAACGGGTAATGAACTTCTTATGAAAGTACGGAAGCAGCGCGCTGCGGTGATCGTTGTGACGCGGTCCATTCATGAGAGGCATCCCGGTCATCACACGGGCGATCGAGCTGTCTTTCGGCAGCGGGATCGGAATCAAGTCTGGTTCGTAGCTGTAAAACACGGAGGGATCGCGTAGGACCTGGCGGTTCAGCGCCGGGTCAAAGACGATAATGACCGGATATTTATCGTTCCTCAATTGGATCATATCCCCATATTGCTGACGCAGCTTTTCCAAAGAAAGCAGCGGATCAAAGGCAAATTGCAGGAACCACGGCAGCCATCCCAGGAATGGCGCGGGTACAGGACCCGATATATTTCCCACTCTCCGCGAAGATACGGTGACTTTCATCTTGCCCTCCAAGACGGAATACCTTTAAATATAGGCTTGCGCGTTCTCATTCGCGCAAGCCTTAGTCTACGGAGTACGCTGCTTCTTTACAACCGGCCAGGGGATCGTGTGAAGCAGAATCCCATATGGCCTTTACATATCAAACCCTGCCTGAGCTTTCTTCACAATCCTTAGATCATGCACCGCTCCCATCTTTTCAAAGATTTGAATGGCGCGCTCAAAATGCCCGTTATGTGCATCCGGCTCACCGCGCAGACGAGATCCCAGCTTGACCCGGATGAGTCCTTCCTCATAAGGCAACTTAAATTTTTGAGCCGCTTCCAACCCCGCTCGCCAGGTCCTCACGGCCAGCTGCGGTTTACCGGTCAGGTCCTCAAACCAACCCTGATAGTAACGAGTGTATGGCCGTCCGATAGGGAATACCTTTTCGAAAGAGCGCAAAAGCTTGAGCGCTTTCTCCGCGGACGATTTGTGTTGATCGGCATCCGCGCCGGAGGCTGTATCTCGATGCGCCTTTTCCCATAAAGCAAAATACACTTCAGCAACCGCGGAAAAACCGATATCCAGAGAATAAACAGTTGGTGAAATATCTGCGGCCATTTCAAGAACTTTATCCGCATAACGGATCGCTTGTTCCTCTTCACCCAGATGCAAATATGCCAGGGCAAGCTGTCCATTGGTATCGATCGACGAAGCGAGATTAGGACGCTCCTCTAAAATCTCGAGAGCCTCGAGAAGCATCGCCACCGCACTCGCATCATTTCCCTGGCGGATATGAATGGTGCCCATGCCGAACAAGCCCCAGCTCACCTGCAGGGGATTGCGCCTTTGGCGGGCATCTTCCAGCAATCGAGTGAGTATGGTCGTTGCATAGGTAAGATCGCCCGAGATCAGCGCGCTCTCTCCAAGCACGTCCATGCTGTCGCCCCACTGGCGGTAGTCACCGATCTGCTCACACAAAGCTTTTGCTTTCTCTGCCCGGGCGCGGATCTCCTCCCACTTCCCCACCGAGATTTGATAGACGCTGGTTACCACCTGTACCGTGATCAGGTTGGATGGCTGATTGACCTCCTCTGCGATGGCCAGGGCGCGGTTTACATAGATTTCAGCCAGGGAATGCAATTGGGCAAACCCTGCCAGAACCGCCATAGCCGAATAAGAAGAGGCCAGCTCAGGAGAGGACCCGGCTCGTTCTGCAATGTTCACGAAGCGAAGAATGGAATAAATGATGGGGAGCGTTTCCTGCGAATAGAAGTAAATCCTTCCCATGAGCTCAAAGAGACGAGAAACCTCCAGAGAGAGCTCGCGCTCGTTCCCTTTTAGAGATCCGATAAAGCGCCATGGGAAGTAGCGATGAAATACCTGTCGAATAACTTCCGAAAGGACACCGAAAACAAATTGAGTCCGGGATTTGGGAATCGGATACCCCAGCAGGTGCAGAGCTTCGCGCGCGTGCCGCTCACAATCAGGCAGGGAGCCCAGTCCATAGTGGGCCAACCCGATGCGGCTGTGCCAGCGCGCCCGGCGTGTCTGACGATCACGCGCTATCTGACCGACCTCCGGGCCCGGGATAAATTGATCCAGCTCAAGGGCCTGGCTTAAGAACTGGATGGCTTCCTTGTTAGCGTAATTCTGCATGCCCTGTTCGCCAGCTTTTTCAAGATACTCCACTGCCTTCTGCAGGGCATGATTGTTATGCTCAGATTCGGTTGTTTGAGCCGCCTGGGACCAGTGATGAGCAAGAAGGATGTAATACGCTTCCAGATTCCTGGCGTGATTGCTTTCGATCCATTCGGCAACGGCCTGGTGAAGCTGCCGGCGCTGCGAAAAAAGCATCAGGTTGTAAGCTACTTCCTGCGTAACAGCGTGCTTGAAGATATAAGCAAGATCGGGGGTTTCAGACTCGACCAGGGTCATGCTCAGGCGAGTCAGGGAATCCATGCAGTCTGACAGGCTGGCTTTATCTGCCTCGATGGGATGGATGGCTTGTAGCACGCGAAAGGCAAAGATCCGCCCGATCACACTGGCGACCTTCAAGGTTAGCTGTTGCGAAGGGTTCAGGCTGTCAATGCGGTTTGTGATCGCAGCCTGAAGTGTGTCGGGCAACGTCAGATCCTCAAACTCTGTGAACCGCGAATAGAGTCTACACTCTTGGTTATCGAGCACCAGTACGCCGGAATCGCGCAGGGCATAGGCCAGCTCCTCGGCAAAGAACGGATGGCCCTCCGATTTTTCGCGGATCAGCCTGCCGATCAGCGGCGGCACCGAGCGCACGCCCAGGCGCTGGCAGACGAGTGCCTCCACGTCGTCGAGTGTCATGGCTTCGAGCTTCACCAGCTGCGCGCCGGGAGTCTCGAGGATCTCTTTGAATTGCGCCGGAACCGGGTCCGCTAGCGGACGGGTATTCAAGGCCAGGAAAAGAGGACGCACTTTTTGCTGCACATCCACGAGCAATGCCCAGGAAGCCGAATCGAACCAGTGCAGATCTTCCAGCACGATCAACACAGGAGCCTGGCTTGCTTCAAAGGACAGGATGCGTGTCAACACCTCACGGATGTTACTGCTGCGAATCTCACCCGTGAGAGAGGCAGTGAACTCATTGTCTGGGATGTCGGTCGGCAGAACGATATCGATCAGAGGAGCATAGCGGGCCAGGTCTGGATCGATCCTTGCCAGCACGGCGCTGACGCGATTTTGGACGGCAGCAGGTATATCCTCCCTGTGCTCGATGCCTGCAAGCACATCATCCAACTCAAGGATTTTATTAAAGATCGGCCGCCAGGCGTGGTATGGATTGGATTTTTCGATGGGGTCACCCGTGCCGGTAAACATTCGCACACGCAGTGTTTCTGCCTGGCGAATGAGATCCTCAAACAAACGCGATTTGCCAATACCTGCCTCGCCCAGCACGACCAGCGTTTGATGCGGTTCGCCGCGCGCCAGTTCTTGCAGCGCGTTGGCAATGGATGTTTTTTCCTCCTGACGACCGATCAATTCCGTTTTGGGGCGGATCACGCTCTTCTTCTGTTCGAGCGGGTGGAAAACTTCCACCGGCTCCTGCCGGCCCTTGACTTGTTGAGGCGCAAATGGCTCGAACTCTACGGCATCCTTTGCACTATCGTAGGTGAGACGATCGCACAGGATCGGAACCCCATACTTCGCGGTGAGCTCGTCCTGCCGGCTGGCCGCGCCCATCAGGCGAGCGGAGAGGTTGACCGCATTTCCAATGATCGTATATTCGCGTCGCGACTCATTTCCAATCGACCCGCAAAAAATGCGGCCCGTGGTAATGCCAATGTAACTGCGAATATTGAGCTTGGTCAATTCCTTGCGGATCATCAGGGCAGCCTGCACCCCGCGCGCCGGATCGTCTTCATGTGCAAAGGGAGGCAATCCCAGCGCGGCCACAATCGTAATGCCTTTATCATCAACGTTGATCTTATTGATACTGCCTTCATAGCGATACACGGACCGCTGAATCAACCGCGCAATGGCTTGTGCTTTCTCTAATGCTGTGGTTTGGTCGAGATCAGGTAGATTAATAAAAAGGACGGTGACTCGCCGCAGTTCCGCAATCCAGCTGTTTTGGCCGGCAGTCAGGCGATTGATAATGGCACCGGGAATATAAGGCCGCAGGGAATTCTCGGCGCCCTCGGGAATCACAGGCGTTCTGGGCGAGCTGAAGATAGATGATGGCTTATTGAGACCTTCGAGGCGCCCACCCTGCGCGATCGCATCCTTAAGCTCGAACTCCATGGGGTCAGCAATGGAATCATTCCGAATAAGCTTCCATGCAGAGGGGGTGATAAGAATTTCGCTGGCATTCGCAAGCGAGTTAGCAATGCCCAGCTCCACCAAAGGCGTGCCGGTGATCAAAAACTCCCAGCGGTTGAACACCCCACCCACATGGGCTGTGCTGATGTTCCCCATACTGATGGCCAGCTTGAGATAGAGGTTGGCATTCTCGACTTCATAATTGGTCAGCCGCCTGTGAACCTCGAGCGCGCATTCCGCCGCGCGCATCGTCCATTGCCATTGATCCGCCCTCGTCACGGGGCCCGCCTCGGGCAAATCCGGGACGATCGGCCAAACCGCGATCACGGCATCCCCTGCGAACTTCACCACGTCTCCCCCGTAGTCATGGACGATGTCGATCAATTGGCCAAAATATTCGTTCAGAATCCGCGCCAGAGTTTCCACCCCGGTCGGTCCCCTTGCCATCATGCGCTCGGTGAGAAGCGTAAAACCGGAAATATCCGCAAACAGAATGGCCGCCTGGAATTCCTCCGCAACTGGCGATTCGATGGGCGAGGGATTCGTGATGACTCGGTTTTGAATCAGCCTTGGAACATAGCTGGCGAGCAGTTCCGTCAACGCCAGGTTAGACATCCACACATCTCCCTATCGGTTTTCTTAAGATGATATTCAATATGATACCTCTTCTCCGAATTAAATGCGAGGGAAGAAAGAGAAACATGATGTATTTTGTAAAATAAACGAGCCTCTGTATATGGAGGGCAGAGGCTCGATGAAACGTGGGGCATTTATCGGATTACTGCTTGGGAATCCAAAGATGAAGATTTGTCATTTCGCAGCGCGTGCCGTAATCTTTGTTTGTGCCAGAAAGGACAGTCAGCGCGAGCTTGCCCTCTGGTGGCCGGCTTTGTGCGAGCGTATATTCGCCTGTGAGTTCGCCGTTCACGAGGACATATGCATAGGCGTCTTTCACGATCAACGTGAAATCCGCCTCCGCCGGGTAATCGAAATTCACGCGTCCCGTCCCGCGGGTTGGTGATATAGGCTTTGAATAGCCCAGTGCATGATCAGTGATTAGAAAGTACACCTGTGTACGGTCCAGAAAGACGGCGTAGTGATCGTCATTGGGCTGCAAACCAAATATGAACCCACAGCCTGAAACATTTGACGTCTCTAGAGCAGAATCCCACTTAAAGTGAGCGCTTAAGAAAAAATCGCTGACAGAATCCCAGAGTGGCAGCCGGTTATACCAGCCTAACTGCGCCCACTCATAACGAAAATCATCTACGATCACCAGTTGGCCCTCTGTTGAGCTCAGATAGCCCATTTCATGAAAAGACTGGATTTCATTATTTATGTTTTCTATCTGTTGTGTTGCTGTTAAGTTGGGGGTTTGTGTCGGCCGAAGAGTTGGTGACGGCCTGGGCGTATTCGTTGGGGTAGCGGTAACAGTAGCGGTTGGCTCACGCGTACTCGGACTGGCTGCGGCTGTCTGAAGTGCCGCGCATGCGAGGGAAGTCAGAACGACTGCCAATATAGATAGTATCGATGCAGCTTTGCTTTTGCATAGCATATGTCCTCCTTAATATAGGTTTTCTGAAAAGAAGACCTATGTTATAGGGTTTCCCATGAATATGTAAGGATGAAAATCACTTGTTCCCAACCTGTTTATTGTCTACGATTCATCGAGATCATGGAAAACCAACCATTCAAAATATAACTCAAAATAGCTGTAAAATACATATACGCACGCCAAGGAGAAAAAGATGCAAATTTCTGAAAGTGTTCGTAAGCAAGTCTTAGACTTTCAACGAACGGAAATTACGGAACATCACATTTACAAGCGCCTGGCAAAGAAAGTGAATTCGCCTGAGAACGCAAAAATCATCGAGCAGATCGCAGAAGATGAACTGCGCCACTACACTGGCTGGAAGAAATATACCAATCAAGATGTCCAGCCGCGCTGGTTCTTTGTCTGGTTCTACTATTTGATCAGCGTTGTATTTGGCTTCACCTTTGGCATCAAATTGATGGAGCGGGGAGAGGAGACTGCCCAGGAGAATTATGCCGGCGTATCACATGCCATCCCTGAAGCGGCAAAATTTCAACATGAAGAGGATGTACACGAAGAACAGCTTATTAATATGCTCGATGAAGAGCGCTTGCGCTACGCAGGGTCAATTGTACTCGGTCTTAACGACGCGCTGGTGGAATTGACCGGCGCTCTCGCGGGTCTGACACTTGCCCTGCAGGATGTGAAATTGATCGCCCTTTCGGGTCTGATCACGGGGATCGCCGCGTCTATGTCGATGGCCGCGAGTGAATACCTTTCCACACGCTCGGAGGATACCACGAAACACCCGGTACGCGCTGCAATCTACACAGGTATTGCTTATATCATCACGGTTGCGCTGCTCGTCTTGCCTTATCTCTTATTCGATAACTACATCCTGGATCTGATCATTACGCTCAGTATCGCTGTTGTTATCATTGCCGTGTTCAACTACTACATCTCGGTGGCAAAAGGCGAGTCGTTCCGGGCACGCTTTACGGAGATGGCAGGCTTGAGCCTTGGAGTCGCACTAATCTCATTCGTGATCGGATACTTCATCCGCCAGTGGCTGGGGATTGAGGTGTAAGCTGCATCTGTGCTCTGGGCAGCGGCTCAAGTAATGGATAAGTTATGAAAATCTTAACGGTAGACATCGGTACAGGCACGCAAGATATTCTCCTGTACGATTCGAATCTCGATATCGAGAATGGGTTCAAGCTGGTCCTGCCCTCCCCTACAATGATGATCCATCGCCGGGTCAAACAGGCGCTCGCTGCGCAGACCCCGCTCCTGTTCACCGGCCATCAAATGGGCGGTGGCCCCTCGGCCTGGGCGATCGAGGAAGCCGCGCAGGCCGGGATCCCGGTTTACATGACCCCATCGGCCGCAACCACGCTCAATGATGAGCTCGATAAAGTGGGAGCGCTCGGGATAAAGATTATTTCTGACGATGAGGTTGAAGGTCTCAGGTCTAAAGTCGAAAGCCTTGAATTAAAAGATTTTGATTTTGAACTGCTTTCCAAAACGTTTGAGGATTATGGCGTTTCATTACGTGACTTGGCAGCCATTGCAGTCGCTGTGTTCGATCACGGCAACGCGCCCGCGGGCGTGTCGGACCGCCAGTTCAGGTTTGATTATCTCGATGAACGGATCCGGGCAAAGAATGCTTTGGCTGCGTTTGCCTACCTCTCGAACGATATTCCCAAGATCATGACCCGCCTGCAATCTGTCGCCGACTCGGACGGGCAGTTGCCTTGCCCTCTGGTGGTGATGGACACTGCGCCCGCCGCAATCCTGGGGGCAGACTTTGATCCTATGGTTGCTACACGCAAGCATAAGATCATCTGCAATGTAGGGAATTTCCACACACTTGCGTTCCGTCTAGGTGAGCAAGGGATCGAGGGCGTCTTCGAGCATCACACCGGCGAGATCGATCTGCCGAAATTAGAAGCACTCCTACGTGCCCTGGCAGACAGCACGCTGAAACATGAAGATGTGTTCAACGATATGGGACACGGCGCGTTGATGTACTCGAAGGAAACGTTTGAATTTGGTAAAGATGATTTTGACGTAGTGGTGACCGGTCCGCGGCGCTCGATGTTCAATCGTAAATCGTTACTCGAGAATGGTAAATCGCTGCGTCCCTACTTTGCTACCCCCTTCGGCGATATGATGATCGCTGGCTGCTTCGGGCTGCTCGCGGCGACAGCGGAGGTCATACCTGAAATAGCTGAAGCTATTCATGGGTCGTTACGCGGCGCGCGAGGTCGGGGAGTTGCACCATGGGATATGTCAGCCTAACAGGAGTCTAATCATGAATCAACATCTGCATCTGGTCACATTAGGAGTCAGGGATTACGCCGCCTCAAAAAAGTTTTATACCGAGACGCTCGGCTGGCAGCCATCCCGCAGCAGCAACGAAGATATTACCTTCTATCAGGCCGGCGGGATTGTGCTCTCGATCTATCAACGTGAAAAGCTGGCTGAGGATGCGCTCGTCTCTCCGGAAGGAAGTGGCTTTGGGGGATTCACACTGGCATACAACGCACAGAGCGAGGCAGAAGTCGATGAGATCATTCGCGACCTACAATCGAAAGGCGTGAGGATCCTCAAGGAACCCCAAAAAGTCTTTTGGGGAGGCTATAGCTCCTACTTTGCTGATCCCGATGGCAATTGCTGGGAGGTTGCCTACAATCCGTTCTTTCCCTTCGACGAAAACGGCAATTTGAAGTTGGAGTAAAAAGCAGGTCACGCTTCAAGCGTGACTTATTACTTAAAATCCACAAGGAGTAATGTTTCATGTGCGGTATCTTCGGATACGTAACAAATAAGGAAGAAAAACTTGGTCCCATCTTGATCGAAGCAGCCCAGCGACTCACCTACCGCGGCTATGACTCGGTCGGTGCGGCAACGCTGAACAACGGCACGATTGATCTGCGTAAGGATGTTGGCAAGGTCGAAACCGTATCAGAGAAGTATCGCATTGCCGAGATGACCGGGTCGCGCGGCATCACCCAGCTGCGCTGGGCAACCTTTGGTGAGCCTTCGCAGGTCAATTCACAACCCCACATCGACTCGGATGGCGATATGGTCGGCGCGCATAACGGTAACGTGGTGAACAACGTGGAGCTGCGCGAGCAGTTCATCGCCGAGGGCATGACGGTCCGCTCACAGAATGACGGCGAGACCTGTGTGCATGCCGTGGAACGCTATATCAACCGCGGCTACCAGTTCATCGACGCGATCCGCCT
>DATHTL010000035.1:0-81229 GCA_035463255.1 Anaerolineales bacterium
CGTGGGCTGTGTCGACTTATGACCATTTCTACTTTGCCCGTCCCATCGCCGCGGATAATGTGAACTGGCCGCTGGCAGAATACCGTTACGGAGGCGTATTCTTTGCGCCGAACATCGTGCATACCGGCGTGGACCTCGATGCCGGGGAAGGTGCACCGATCCTTGCCGCGGGGCCGGGCACAGTAGTCTCGGCGGACTGGGGCTTATTCAGCGCCGTGCCGGGGAATATCAGTGACCCATATGGAATGGCTGTTGTGATCCATCATGAGTTTGGCTATAAGGGGCAGCCGCTCTACACAGTCTATGCCCATATGAGTGAGATCATTGCCGTTGTGGGCCAGCATGTAGAAACTGGCGATGTGCTGGGACTCGTCGGCGATACAGGGATCACGACGGGGCCACATTTGCACTTCGAAGTGCGACTGGGCGATAATACGTTCTTTAGTACTTATAACCCTGAGCTGTGGACGGCTCCTCCACAAGGCTGGGGAATCCTGGTCGGACGGCTGACCGACGATAAAGCAAATTTACTATATCAATTCCCGGTAGATGTGCGGCCCATGCCCTCGGAGGTGCCACTGAGAAAAGTGATCACCTATGCAGAAGGCGCGGTCAACTCTGATCCATACTATCGGGAGAATTTAGTGTTGAGTGATCTGCCCGCCGGACTGTACAAACTTGCATTCGAGTATGAAGAAAAGAGGCATCAATTCTGGGTAGATATTTACCCGGGTCAGGTCACATATTTCACATTCAGCGGCAGAGACGGATTTGAGGTAGCTACGCCGCCTGTGCCGACACTGGATTTTCTGCCCCGGACGGAAACACCAACACCGCAATGAGAAGTAAAATAGCCCCGACGCCCGTAACTTGGCGCTATTTCAATCCTTGACGCTTCGAACATCTGTGCTATACTTCGCATCTACACATAATTTGTCCCTTAACTTTGTATTTGGAGTGTGAACCATGTCCCCTCGAAGATCTAAAGCTGCCGCTGCTGAAGAGCAGATTGAAATTCCATCCAGAAACGTGGATGGTGCAAAACGCGCCGTGCTCGATAAAGCAGTCGGCGATATCCTTAAACGCTATGGCGACGGATCCATCATGCGACTGGGCGAGGCTCAGCATATGCAGACCGAAGCCTTCCCCACCGGTTCGCTGTCGCTTGACATCGCGCTGGGTGTCGGCGGCGTCCCGCGCGGGCGCATCACCGAAATTTATGGACCTGAATCTTCAGGGAAGACGACGATCTGTCAGCACATCGTGGCCGAAGCGCAGCGCATGGGCGGCGTGGCTGCGTTCGTCGACATGGAGCACGCTCTGGACCCGGTCTACGCGGCGCGCGTAGGCGTGGATATCGACAACCTGCTCGTTTCCCAGCCGGATACCGGTGAACAGGCGCTCGAGATCACGGAAACCCTCGTCCGCTCGGGTGGCGTGGACGTGGTCGTGATCGACTCGGTGGCAGCTCTCGTTCCGAGAGCCGAGATCGAAGGCGACATGGGCGATCCCTCCATGGGTGTGCAGGCACGTTTGATGTCTCAGGCGTTGCGAAAGCTCTCCGGGGCGATCAATCAAACGAAGACAGCAGTTATTTTTACAAATCAATTGCGCCAGAAAATTGGTGTGATGTTCGGTAACCCTGAAACAACCACGGGTGGACAGGCTCTCAAATTCTATGCCTCTGTCCGTCTTGATGTGCGCCGCATTCAGGCCATCAAGGTGGGCGATGAGGTCATCGGCAACCGCACGCGCGTCAAGATCGTCAAGAACAAGGTTGCGCCGCCGTTCCGCACAGCCGAGTTCGATATCATGTTCAATGAAGGCATCTCGAAGTCCGGCGATGTGCTGGACCTGGCGACCAAGTTCGAAGTCGTGCAGAAGCGCGGTGCCTTCTTCTCCTATGGCGATGTCCGTCTCGGCCAGGGACGTGAGAACGCCAAGGATTACCTGCGCCAGAACCCCGATCTGATGAGCGAGATCGAAGTCGTTATCCGGCAAAAAGCCTTGAGTGGCGAGATCGCTCTTCCGTTGGATATCAGTGGAGGCGAATCTGATGGCGGCGGTGTAACCGCTCTCGAAGAAGAAGCATAAAATGCCCTGATGGGGCGACCCGACGGGTCGCCCCTTTTTATTATGAATCCTCAACGGTCCAGACGTTTCTCTCCACGCCGCAGTTTGTTCGCCGCTATCTTGATTCCTCTCCTCATTTCGGCGTGTTCTCCCACCCCCATCCCAACTCCCTTCCGCCCGCCGACCATGCCGGCTCCATTGATCGAACCAACGCTGATCATTCAGCCGACGCAAGAAGTTGTGATCGTTCAATCCACGCCTGTACCGACTATATTCCCAACCGTCAACCCGGAAGACTGTTTCAATGATCTCCGTTTTGTCGAAGATCTTACCATTCCGGACAACACGGCAACCACATTTGGCTTGACCATCGACAAGCAATGGCTGGTCGAGAACAGCGGCACGTGCCACTGGAGCTCCGAGTATCGACTGCAAAACATCGGCGGGGCGAGCCTCGGCGCACCTCCAGAGATTGCTCTCTACCCTGCGCGGGCCGGGACGCAGGCCACCATCCAGATCCTGTTCACCGCGCCGTTTGCTGAGGGCGTTTATGAAAGCGCATGGCAAGCTACTGCCGCGGACGGCACTCTGTTTGGTGATCCCATTTACATTCGCATCGTTGTTCAATAAAGGAGAAGCTTCTCCGCAGGAGAAACGGTGAAATTTTAGAACTTCGCAAGGCAATTTAAAGATCAGAGGAGAGAGCACATGTCAGCGAAAGATGATTTCCCCGTGGTATTCGAACAACTGAAAAACATTCTAAAACCCTATGAAGCACAATTAACCGTAAAGACAGATACTCCAGATACCTATTACCTGGATGGCCCTTACAGCGAAAAGTGGAAGAAGGAGCTCTTCTTCGGTTCTGCCCAGATCAAAAAGAATTACGTCTCCTTCTATCTCATGCCTGTTTACATGTATCCGGAACTGCTCAAGGATATCTCACCAGACTTGAAAAAGCACATGCAGGGGAAATCCTGCTTTAACTTCAAAAAAGTAGAGCCTGCGTTGCTCGATGAACTTGCCGTGTTGACGCGCAAAGGCGCGAAAAAATTTAAAGAGGAGAATCGATCATGAGCGGACAAGATATTACTTTCGACGTGAAGGGAACACCGGCTAGAGCCTACCTGGCTTTACCGTCGCAATCCAACGCGCCAGGCATTATTGTGCTGCATGCATGGTGGGGGTTGAATTCGTTTTTCAAGAGTGTTTGTGACAGGCTTGCATCGGAGGGGTTTGTGGTGTTCGCTCCTGATTTGAATGAGGGCGAGATTGCCCAAACGATTGACGAGGCCAAAGGAATCATGTCCACGCTGGATGGACAACGGAAATATGATGTTGCCATGGCAGCGCCCGATGTTTTGCGCGCCCGGCCAGAAGTCCGGAACGAGCCCTTCGCAGTGATCGGATTCTCGATGGGCGCGGCGTGGTCGCTGGTGCTGGCAAGTGAGCGCCCGAAAGACATTCGCAAAGTTGTGTTGTTTTATGGAGCCGGTGAGGGCGATTTCGCAAAGATCAGAGCGGAGGTCCTCGGTCACTTCTCAGACACAGATGAATGGGAGGATATAAATTATGTCCATTCGATGGAAAACGATATGCGCCAGGCAGGGATAAAAACGACATTCCACATTTATTCCGGAATGCCGCACTGGTTCTTCGAAAAGGACCGCCCCGAGTTCATTCCCCAGGCGGCCGAACTAGCCTGGACGCGCACACTGGAATTTTTAGGGAGCTAAGCAAAAAGGCGAGATCTTCGGTCTCGCCTTTTTGCTTTTATAAAACTGCCGCTTGAAGTAAATCAACTGCCTGCTGTTCCACAGCCTTGATCTGCAATAGAATATCTCGGAGATTTGAGCGCAGATCTGCAGCTTCTGCATTCGAGAGAGGGAAATCATTTTCAGACTGCGCCAACAAATCGTTCAACTTTGCATTGATCTTTTTGATTTCGGGCAGCGCAACCTCACCCTGTTCGATAAACAAGTTATGCTTTTTCTGGATCAGCTTCTTACTCTCGCCAAGCAGAGGGAGATTGTTTGGCAGTAGAGCATCTGCAAATGCCAGCCACAGCTTATGGCTTTCACGGAATTTTATAGCCGCTTCTCTTAGAGCGGGCTTGTTCAAGATCTGTGCCGCCTCCAGGAGGAAATCTGCGTACAAGCCGCGTTCGGCACCATCGGCAGAGCCCCAGGTCATGATCCAGTGATAGGCTCCCGGTTGGACCGGTGAGCCTGCCAGCGCGTGATACATACGGATGCCGGGCGCGAAGAAGCGTTCCCAGCTATGTTTGTTGCGCCTGTTGACCAGCATCTCGGCCAGTTTGTCGTAGGCAGCGAATCCGAAATTGTCGCGGCCGCCGCGCGGGGGTTCTTCGGTGAACAGGCTGATCGCCTGGCAAATGCCCTTGTGCACGGCGCCAGCCAGTTTGGCCGTTTGCGGCGCATCGAGAGTGATCAGGCGATAGCGATCCTCCTTCACGCGCCCACGCGCCCTCGTCAGTTCTGTCATCGAAATGTGTAAAGGCTGACTCGACCGGTCAGCGATTGTCACAGAGTCGCCATCCACATCGACAGCCAGGATGGGCAACATGCCCCACATGGGCTCATTTGCTGGCAGGCTGTTGTAGGGCAGGCTGAACTGGTCTGCCCAGAGAATAGGATACAGTCCACTCTCAAGCGTATCCCGCAGGTTTTTCTCTGCTGTTTCCTCTTTGTTCGTCTGTTGAATATCCTGTGCAATGCCCAATCGCTCAAGAATTGTTGAAAAAGGATTAAATGTATTCCGCGTCAGAAGTGCAACATGGGGAAGGTACCCCTTGTATTCGAACGTGAAATACCCAAAGGCGATCCCGCCGCTCACGCCAAGTAGTAGTGCCTCTGAATATGGCTTTCCCGTATGCGGCGCTTTGATGCCCTGCATTGCCAGTGCATTATGGATACTGCCCGTCTCCCAGTGCCGGCCGTTAAGTTGAGTCTTGGTTTTCATGATTACCTCCAAATGTTGAACTTCTGGCATTATAAGCACTGCCGGGGATAAGAATAGAAATTATCGACATACTTTGCACTTTTCGAAAAATCGGCTTCCAGTTTGATTAACATTATTTGAGGCTATATCTGACATCACAAAATCCTGTCTCTCCTCGTTAAAGTTGAAGAGGCCGCGAGCTGTGTAATCATGGAATCCTAGCAATATCAAAGTCCGGGCGACTGGCTCTTTTGTCCGCTAAGCTAAAGATAATTCGCGAAGATTAGCGTAAATTCGTGGATCGATCTCCAGCTCTGAGAAGACCATGATCGTGCTATGGCTTCTATTTCAGCGGCCGTGATTTCCTGATAGAATACAATAAAGAAAGCCCTCCACGGGCTTTTTTCACGTAAGGAAGGTAAGGACAACCAAACTCAATGTATTACAACTTTCGCCTCTTCTGGCGCACCACATACCGGTCCTTTTTCAACTCAAAAGATACCCCCGCCCGTCTGACCCGTAAACGAATTCTATTTCTGCTCCTTTTTTATACAGTCTGGCCCATTGGCCAGCTTATGCACTGGTTCTGTTTCCTACTAGATGATATTCTTTTCCCAGGACACAAAACACAAAAGATTGAAAAACCGCTTTTCATTTTGGGGAACCTGCGCAGCGGATCCACATTCCTGCACCGTCTGCTCTCACGCGACTCTGAGACATTCACCAGCCTGACGACCTGGGATATTTATCTCACTCCCTCTGTCACGCAAAAGAAAATCACGCAATTTGTTTCGCGCCTCGATAAGAAGCTGGGTGGACATTTGCACCACCTGCTTTACGAATTCGACCGACGCACGCTGGGACAGTTCAAGATCCATCGCATTTCATTCTTCCAACCGGAAGAGGATGAAAATATTCTGCTTCATATCTGGGATTCGTTCTGGGTGAGCTTCCTGTTCCCATTCATGGATGAAATGCCAAACTATCAGCACTTCGATGAGGCGCTATCACCCGAGCGCAAACGCCGCATCATGTCTTTCTACAAGTCCATGCTGCAGCGACACATGTACGCTACAGGCAAGAAGTATTTCGTTGCCAAGAACCCGGCCTTCAGCCCGAAGATCGAGACGCTCCTCGAATTCTTCCCGGATGCACGCATTATCTACCTGGCGCGGAACCCGTTGGATATGCTTCCATCCACAGTATCATGGATCAACTATGCGCGCCGCGTCTTTACCGAGCCCAAAGAGAAGTATATTTACCTGGATGAGATCGTCGACTTGACGCAGCACTGGTACCGTTATCCGCTCAAATTTTTGGACTCGCATCCCTCGCCCCGACACCTGATCCTGAACTACGATGATCTGATTCAACGCCCTGAGCAGGTGATCCGCGCGTTTTACGAACAGTTCGGTTACCCCGATAAGCCCGGGTTGGACGACATCGTGGATGAAGCTGTGAAAGAAACGCTCTCGTTCAACAGCGATCATGTTTACTCGTATGAAGAAATGGGTTTTACCCGCGATCAAATCGTTCAAATATATGCAGATATTTTCGAACGCTTTGGCTTTGACCGGCGCGAACATGAGCTGGCAGGGGTAGATCCCACAACGGTAATCGTGTCGGCAATCGATTAAGTAAAAGCTCCCGAAGAAATTTCTTCGGGAGCTTGCTTTTATGATTTTTTCCCTTCCGGTGCAGATGCTTTGCCGGTCTTTCGTGGAGCTGTCTTTTTGGCAACTCGTTTTGCAGCCGCCGGTGACAGCTTACGGAGTCGGGGATCCTGGTTTTCTTCGAGCTGCGCCTCAGACTCCGAGGATTCAACAGCTTCCAGGTTTTTACCGACCTGATATCCCTCTTCCCATTCTTCGACGAATTTCAGATTGATCGCCTTATACCGAGCCAACAATAAGACTGCGCCAGCAATGGCCATCAGTGCCGCGAAGATGCTGGAATAGCTGATCCCCAGCTCGGGAATCTTCGGCTGGTCAGGACGGAAGAATTCGATGATCACGCGTCCCACACCGGCCAGCACCAGCCAGCCCGCAAAGATCGTGCCCGGTTTGATCTCGTCTTTGTAACGGCGCGACAGCCACAATAGCAGGCCGGCCGAAGCAAAATTCCACAGCATTTCATAGGCAAACGTTGGGTGGAAGCGGGTCGATTCAACGGGAAACAGGCCCAGGTCCTGATACTGAGGCAGGCGATGTTCTGCCGCAATCGGGATTCCCCAGGGCAGTGTTGTCGGTGGGCCATATAGCTCCTGGTTGACAAAGTTTGCCAGCCGCCCGATCCCCTGTCCGATCAACGCCGCGGGACCGGCTGCATCCAGAAAGAGCCAGGGATCCAGTTTGTTCTGGCGCAGGTAAAGAAGCAGGGCCAACGCCCCAAATAGGAACCCGCCAAAGATGTGTAATCCGCCTTCCCACACTCGAATGATGCTCGCCGGATTTTCGAGATAAGAGCGATTGCCGCCGAGAATCGCATTGAGAACATACCAGAGCCGTGCCCCGATGATGCCGGCCGGCAGCACCCAGATCAGGGCATCCCAGATGCGGTCGCCGTTTTCGCCGCGCTGTCTAAGCCCTCGCTCAACAACCAGCGCACCGACCACCACCCCGATCATCACAATCACGCCGTACCAGCGCAGGGTTAGAGGAATACCGAATATCTCGGTTGAAAAAATGACAGGATCGATCATGTACACCTCAGTAGAAGTTTTCACGATTATACTGCCTTGTAGTCTGCCTTAATCCCCGTACCCACAACAACCGAGTTTATTAGCGCCCAAATTCTTATATTACATTTATCATATTCCGCTTGTGACAAATTGCACATGACGGTATAATCGGAATGCTTACAATGAGAGTCAACGTTGACTTAAAGTGTAAGAGTTTATTGAAAGTAACCCGATGCTCAAAATTAACCGCCAGACCGATTATGCCGTCCGCGTCATCGTAGCGCTTGCAAAACGAGGTGAGGGCGTTCGTCTTTCCAGCAGCGAAATTCAAAAGGAAATGTTGATCCCCGCGGCGCTCATGTCGCGGATCGTTGCTCAGCTTGCCCGGGAGGGATTGATCAATACCTTCCCCGGGCGTGAGGGTGGCTTGATGCTGCCCCGCCCCGCCGCCCAGATCACGCTGAAGGATGTGGTGGAGGCGTTCGAGGGGCCGATCCTCCTCTCGGAGTGTCTGCAGGTCAAGGGCGAGGATGATTGCCCATTCCAGGCTAGTTGTCCTGTTCGCTCGAAGTGGGGACGCGTTCAGGTGGCGATGCTGCGCGAAATGGCAGCGGTCACGTTTGAGAGCCTGGCGCAGGAAGCGCTGGGCATCCCTGTCAAGGTCCCGAGTATGGCTCTGTAGTTCCATGTGCCGAGGGCGCACATACTAATTTTGGAGAGGAAAATCTATGGATCCCGTCACACTATCACGATGGCAGTTTGGCCTGACAACTGTCTATCACTTTCTCTTTGTCCCGCTGACGCTGGGACTGGGGTGGTTCGTTGCCTACATGCAGACCCGCTATTACCAGACTCGGGATGAGTCCTGGCGCAAGATGGCCAAGTTCTGGGGCAAGCTATTCCTCATAAACTTTGCTATTGGTGTTGTGACCGGCATCGTGCAAGAGTTTCAGTTTGGCATGAACTGGTCAGAGTACTCGCGTTACGTAGGCGACATCTTTGGCGCGCCGCTGGCGATCGAGGCATTGATGGCGTTCTTCCTGGAATCGACCTTCCTGGGCGTCTGGATCTTCGGGGAAGGGCGCGTCCCTGAAAAGATGCATCTGGCTTCGATCTGGCTGGTTGCTATTGCTTCGAATCTCTCGGCACTCTGGATCTTGCTGGCCAATGGCTGGATGCAGCACCCCGTGGGTTACGTAATCAATGATGTGACCGGGCGCGCAGAGCTCGTGGATTTCTTTGCGCTGGTGGCCAACCCGAAGGGCTGGTTGTTCTTCTGGCACACGATCGCCGCAGGCCTGGCCACGGCCAGCTTTCTGATCCTGGGTGTGAGCGCCTATCACCTGATCCGCAAAAATTATGTGGATATCTTCAAGCGCTCCTTCCAGATTGCCGCCCTGGTTGGTCTGATCGCCAGCACGCTCGTTTTCCTGGGCGGGCACACTAACGGTCAGTACATGTTTGAGACCCAGCCCATGAAATTTGCCGCCATTGAGGCGCACTGGTGGTCCGAAAAACCTGCTTCGTTCTCCATCCTGACGATCGGCGATCTTTCGGGCAAACGCGAGGTCTGGTCCATCCGTGTGCCTTATTTGCTCAGCTTTTTGGCCTGCAACAACTTTACGTGTCAGGTCACCGGCGTAAATGACCTTCAATTCCGCTATGAACAGCAATACGGCCCTGGCGATTATGTTCCGTTGATGGTGGTCACTTACTGGACGTTCCGCTTCATGATGACTATCGGTCTGCTCATGATGGCTCTATCGCTCTTCTTCCTGTGGTCTACGCGCAGGCAATATGAAAACGCAAAATGGATGAAGTGGGTGCCGTGGGTCATCGTGATGCCTTACATTGCCAACTCGAGCGGCTGGATCCTGACCGAAATGGGACGCCAACCCTGGATCGTCCAGGGGCTGCTCAAGGTCGAACAGGCGGTTTCGCCGAACCTCACCACATTGGATCTGTTGATCTCTCTAATTGGCTATACGGTTGTATATGGCTCATTGGGAGTCGCCATGTTCTACCTGATGAAAAAATACGCCATCGCGGGACCGGATGCCGCCCTCCACGAATCGGTGGATGCCGAGCCAGAAACGGTCATTGACATATTACCTGTTGGCGCACAAGACTAATAAAAGAGGCATAACATGTCTTACGAATTTCTCCAAACCCTTTGGTTTATCCTGATCGCCGTACTGTGGATCGGCTTCTTCTTCCTGGAAGGCTTCGACTTCGGCGTGGGAATGCTGCTGCCCTTCGTGGGAAAGAAAGACGAAGAACGGCGCGCCATCATCAATACCATCGGCTCCGTGTGGGATGGCAATGAGGTGTGGCTTCTCACAGCGGGCGGGGCGACGTTTGCTGCCTTCCCTCACTGGTATGCCACCATGTTCAGCGGCTTCTACCTGGCGCTCTTCCTCCTGTTGATAGGCTTGATCTTGCGCGGTATCTCATTCGAATATCGCTCCAAGGACTCGAACCGTGCCTGGCGCAGCCGCTTCGACTGGATGATTGCCATCGGCTCGTTCATGGCATCGCTCCTGCTGGGTGCGGCATTTGCCAACCTGGCGCGCGGCGTTCCGATCGACGAAAACATGATGTATACAGGCAACTTCTTCACGCTGCTGAACCCATACGGGCTGATCGGCGGCCTGGCCACCGTCATCGTCTTCGTGCTGCATGGCGCGAACTTCCTTGGGCTGAAGCTCGACGGCGAACTGCGTGAACGCGTACACAAGCTCTCCAAGAAGATCTATGTTGCTGCCGCGGTGATCACCACGATCCTGCTGGTTGCCACCTATTTCTACACGGATATCAGCAGCAAGCTCGGCATCAACCCCGGTATTACACCCATCGCATCCTACGTCGCGCTGTTGGTCACAATCTACTTTATCAACCGCAAGATGGAAGGCTGGGCGTTCATCATGACCGCGCTGCACATCGTGCTGACCCAGGTGACCTTCTTTACTCTCATGTTTCCGCGGGTCATGATCTCTAGCACGAATCCAGGTTATAGTCTTACTATATACAACGCTTCCTCGTCACAATACACGCTGACCGTCATGTCCATTGTTGCCCTGATCTTCGTGCCGATTGTGCTCGCCTACCAGGGCTGGACATATTACATGTTCCGCAAGCGCATTACAGCTGATAAACAAAGCCTGGTGTACTAATTAAATAATCAGCCTTGCGAAGGTTTGGGATCAACAATTCAACTATCTACGAAACAACCTTCGCAAGGCTCAGTAATTACAAACCATCATAGTCTACGTCGCTGGAAGGTTGACGGGTCGAATCCATGACCTCAGCCTTCCAACGATTTAACCTGAGACCTGACACCTGGAACCTGATACCCAATCATGCACCGCCGACTCTTATCCCTAACCCGCGATTCCCGTTACGCGCTCCTCCTGACGGTCCTCTCCGGATTTTTGGCTGGACTGCTGACGATTGGTCAAGCCTACCTCCTGAGCAGTACCGTCAATGGAGTCTTCCTGGAGGGGCAAACCCTCGCGGAGGTCGCTGGCTGGCTTCGTCTGATCTTAATTATCATCGCGGGCCGCGCCGTCCTGACGTGGGTCAACGAAGTCAGCGCAAACGCGGTTGCTGTCCGGATCAAGTCCGATTTGCGTGAGCGGCTTTTTAGCCATATTCTCAAGCTCGGTCCCGCCTACACACGCGGACAGCGCACCGGCGAGCTGACAACGGCAGCCGTCGAGGGGATCGAAGCGCTGGACGCGTACTACAGCCAGTATCTCCCGCAACTGGTCATCACCGCTCTGGTGCCGATTAGTATTTTGATCATCGTCTTTCCCATCGACCTGCTTTCTGGCATTGTCATGCTGATCACCGCGCCTCTGATCCCCTTTTTCATGATCATGATCGGCAAAGGTGCGGAGATCGTCACCAAGCGGCAATATCAAACTCTCTCCCGTCTTTCCGCGCATTTCCTCGATAGTCTGCAGGGACTCACGACCCTGAAATTGTTCGGCCAATCCAGGGCGCATGCAAAGAATATCGAGACGGTCAGCAACCAGTTCCGCGACACGACCCTGGGTGTCCTGAGAATCACTTTTCTTTCTGCGCTGGCACTGGAGCTGCTGGCAACACTCAGCACTGCCGTCATCGCGGTGGAAATCGGCTTTCGGCTGCTCTACGCCCGCATGGAATTTCTCGAGGCGTTTTTTATCCTCGTGCTTGCGCCGGAATTCTATCTGCCCCTGCGAATGCTTGGCGCGCGCTTCCATGCCGGGATGTCTGGCACGGCCGCCGCAACACGGATCTTTGAGATCCTGGATACACCAGTTCCAGATACCGGTGATCAGTTATCAGTTGGCAGTGATCAGACTGTCGGCGAAATAGCCTTAATTGAATTCGAGAATGTCAGTTACACATATCCCGGTGAAAGCACCCCTGCTCTTCTCGACGTCAATTTGCAGATCAAGGCAGGTCAGCACATTGCTCTCGTAGGCAAGACTGGGGCGGGAAAATCAACCCTGGTCAACCTCTTGCTCGGCTTCATTCATCCCACGTCTGGAGCAATAACCGTAAATGGTGAACAGCCAATTACCAATTACCAGTTACTAAACTCGATCGCCTGGGTCCCCCAAAAACCCCATCTCTTCCATGATACGATTGCAGCAAATATCCGCCTCGGCAAGCCCGATGCATCAAAAGAAGAAATGATCGATGCCGCCAAAGCGGCCCATTTGCATGAATTCATCGAGACGCTGCCCCAAAAAAATGAAACGGTCATCGGCGAAAGCGGTGCCCGTCTCAGCGGCGGGCAGGCACAACGCATTGCCCTCGCCCGTGCCTTCCTCAAAAACGCCCCAATCCTGATCCTTGATGAGCCCACCTCAAGCCTTGACCCTGAAACTGAGTCCTTGCTCGAGGAATCCACGCGTCGCCTGATGCGGGGGCGCACGGTCATCACCATCGCCCACCGCCTGAACACAGTCTTTCGAGCAGACCAGATCATTGTGCTTGAAGAAGGTCAAATGATCGAGTCTGGCACACATCGTGAATTACTGGCCCAGGATAGCGTTTATGCACGAATGGTCAAGACGTATGAGAATTCGATAGAAGAAGTGAGAAGTGAGAAAGTAGAAAGTGGAGGAGTGGAAAAGGAAAAACCCTATCACCGAGTCTCTAGTCTCGAGTCGCCAGTCTCCAATCAGCAATTACCAATTACTAATTACATGGCCCCTGTTTTATTCCGCCTGCTCTCCTTCCTGCGTGGTTCCTGGGGTCTGGTTGCGTTATCCGTACTGCTGAGCACCATCACTATTGGCTCGAGCGTTGCGCTGATCGGCACATCATCATGGCTGATCTCGACCGCGGCATTACATCCCTCCGTGGCTGAGCTGGGTGTATCGGTGGTTGGTGTGCGGTTCTTCGGCATTGCCCGCGGTGTCTTCCGTTACCTCGAGCGGCTGGTCTCGCACAATATCACATTCCGGTTGCTGGCACGTCTGCGGGTCTGGTTCTATGAAAAGCTGGAACCGCTCGCGCCGGCCCGTTTGATGGAATACAGAAGCGGAGATTTGCTTGCCCGTGTCATGGGTGATGTGGAAACATTGGAAAACTTTTACGTACGCGTCATCTCTCCAACGTTGACCGCCATCCTGATCGGACTCGGCGTCTCATTCTTTTTTGCATCGTTCTATCTTCCTATTGCTCTCGTGCTGCTCGGGTTATTCCTGGCAATAGGCTTCATTCTCCCCCTTCTCTCCCAACTGGCCAGCCGCGGGCCGGGACAGCGATTGATCGCCCAGCGCGCCGATATCCAGACCCAGCTTGTGGATGGGATCCAGGGCATCGCGGAACTTCTCGCTTTTGGGCGCGGCACCGGTCGTGTACAGCAGATCAGGCAGGTCGGCAAGACCTATGGCTCCACCCAAAAACAGATGGCCCGCATCAGCGGCATCCATTCTGCGCTGGCGGCCTTCTTGACCAACTTTGGGCTCTGGCTGGTACTTGTCCTGGTCATTCCGCAAGTGACAACTGGGAGCATCGATGGTGTTATGCTCGGCACGTTTGCTCTGATGACACTGGCATCCTTTGAAGCTGTCACTCCCCTACCTCTCGCCGCACAAATGTGGAACGCATCCCGCGAAGCGGCAAAGAGGCTGTTTGAGGTTGTGGATGCAGAACCGGCTGTGAAGGAGACTGGAGAGAAAGGACTAGAGACTGGTTTGCCACATGGTCTCCAAATCTCCAATCTCTCGTTTTCCTATCCAACGCAATCTGTGCCTGCCTTGAAAGACATTACCTTTGGTGTTGCGGCTGGCAAATCGATTGCCATTGTCGGTCCGAGTGGAGCGGGCAAAAGCACGATCACGAATCTGTTGTTGCGATTCTGGGACTACGAAGCAGGAGACATCTCCCTGGATGGGATCTCTGTCAGGGGGTTGAATCACGATGAGGTTCGCAAGCAATTCGCTCTCGTCTCACAGAACAGCTATTTTTTCAATACAACCATTCGAGAAAATTTGCGCCTGGCTCGTCGCTCTGCAAATCCGGAAGAGATCGAATCGGCTGCGCGTGCCGCGCAGATCCATGAATTTATTGTACGTCTGCCAAAAGGCTATGACACATTGATCGGCGAACAGGGACTTCGGTTGTCGGGAGGCGAGCGCCAGCGCCTGGCGATTGCGCGCGCGCTGATCAAAGATGCACCGATCCTGATCTTCGATGAACCGACGGCCAATCTCGACCCACAGACGGAAAGACAGGTGCTGCAAACGCTGTTCCAAACGATGCGTGAGAAAACATCCCTGCTGATTACGCATCGGCTTATTGGTCTCGAAAATGTCGATGAAATCCTGGTGATGGACGCAGGCCAAATTGTAGAACGCGGCACTCATCAGGAGCTGCTGGCGCGACAAGGTCTCTATTACCGTTTGTGGGATCTGCAGAATCGGATTCTGGATGATGAAAATGAATTGTCTGAAGAGAGCCCAGTTTCACAGATTTGAAAGCTTTGTTGGAAAAACGTTAATATGCTTGCACCACCCTATTGAACATGCTATAATATTGGCAACTCCCCAGCTGCTTTACAGACTTATGATGGCGGAATCCAGGTACGGCGATTTAACCTGCAGGGGTTCTGCACAAACGAAAACTTGAACGAAAATCCACATTCATCCACAACCTAAGGGAAGTCACCAGATTGCTCGATGCATTCTGGGAAACTCTGCATTCATCCAATTCAATACCCCACCCAATGAGAAAAGATTATGAAAATACTAGAACTTGAGAACGAACCTCTTGGCAAGCTGCGCGCCATTGCGAAGAGTCTGAATATCCCGAACGCCAACCGCCTGAAGAAAGAGACACTGGCCATGATGATCCGCGAGGCAGAGGCGCAGAAGGAAGGCATTGAGCTGCGCGGCGGAATTCTGGAAATTATGAGCGAAGGGATCGGCTTCCTGCGAGCCACTAATTATCGTATCAGTGATCAGGACGTTTATGTCTCACAGGCACAACTCCGGCGTCACGAGCTGCGAGCCGGTGACCTGGTGATCGGACAAGTGCGTCCTCCGCGTGAAAGCGAGCGGCACTTTGGATTGCTCAAAGTTGAATCGATCAATGGTGTGGATCCTGAAGATGCCGCCCGGCGCCCGGTGTTTGAAACCCTCACGCCGATCTTCCCGGACAAGCGCTTTGATCTCGAAACGGACCACGATACACTCGCTCCACGCCTGATCAACCTTGTCGCTCCGATCGGCCGGGGTCAGCGTGGACTGATCGTGTCGCCTCCGAAAGCGGGTAAAACCACCATCCTGAAGCAAATCGCCAATTCGATTTCAACCAAATATCCCGATGTGCACCTGATCGTCGCCTTGATCGGTGAGCGCCCTGAAGAAGTGACGGACATGGATCGCTCGGTCGATGCCGAAGTGGTCGCGTCCACCTTCGATGAGCCTGTCACCTCGCACGTCCGCACGGCGGAGCTCGCCTTAGAGCGGGCTAAGAGACTGGTGGAGATCGGCCGCCACGTGGTAATCTTGATGGACTCGATCACCCGTCTGGCGCGTGCCTACAACCTGGTGGTAAACCCCTCCGGGCGCACGCTCTCGGGTGGTATGGATCCCTCTGCGCTGTACCCGCCAAAACGCTTCTTCGGTGCGGCGCGCAACATTGAAGAAGGCGGCTCGCTGACAATTATTGCGACCTGTCTGGTGGACACAGGCTCCCGCCTCGACGACGTGGTCTTTGAAGAGTTCAAAGGCACCGGCAACATGGAGCTGCATCTCTCCCGCAAACTGCAGGAACGACGCATCTTCCCCGCTGTGGATATCGAACGCTCCTCCACACGTCGCGAAGACCTGCTGCTCGGACCCGATCTGCTGCAACGTGTCTGGCTGATGCGCCGCATGTACATCCAGATGATCTCGCCGCAGCCGGCAGGCGCTGGCATGGATCAATCTGTAGCTACGGAAGCCATCGTCACCCGCCTGGACCGTGCCCGCAATAATCAGGAATTCCTTGAGAATCTCGGAAGGGATTCGTAAGAATCTCACATACGCCGGGAGATTGCTTCCCGAAAAGCGTCTTCGCAACGCCATACCTAACCTGAATGTCCAAAGTCTTATCGTTCTTCAACCAGAATCGCTTTAGCATCATCAGTTGGGCCGTCACCTTTGCCCTTGTGGCAGGGATGATCCTTGGCGCGTTCAAGTGGAAAGAGTCCAACTCTGTGCCGCAGGCTCTGGCCCCCATCTCCACCGCGCGGCCAGATCAAGCGCCTCCACAAGTGTCCATGCCGGCTCTGGGAGGGTCTGCGGCGTTCACATCTATCGAGCGCGAGATCCAGATCAAGACGAACGTCCCAACAGATAAGCCGCGTTACGATGTCGAAGAATATCGCGTGGTGCGAGGAGACTCGGTTTTTGCGATTGCGGAATCCTACAAGCTCCAACCCGAGACTATTTTGTGGGCCAATTACGATGTGTTGCAGGATGATCCTCATGGTCTTGCGCCAGGAATGGTTTTAAAGATCCCGCCGACCGATGGGATTTATTACCAGTGGAAGGAAAACGATACGCTGGAAAGCGTGGCCACCGAATACAACGCCCTGGTCGATGATATCCTTAATTACCCCGGAAACGATGTCGATCTCACGAATCCAACAATCGAATCTGGATCGTGGGTTATGGTGCCCGGTGGTGAGCGTGAGTTTGTGCAGTGGCTGGTGCCTACGATAGCAAAAGGGTCTTCGGGAACATCCTCAACCAACCAGTCCGCCTGTGGAGGCGGCGCAGTGGGCGGTGGTGGTTTTGTCTGGCCGGCAGATAGCCATTCCCTTTCTGGCAATGATTACTGGCCCGGGCATCTCGGCATCGATATTGCTGCCGGTGCGGGCGCACCCGTCTACGCCGCAGACAGCGGTGTTGTCACCATGGCAGCCGGCGGCTACAACTATGGCTATGGCAACGTGGTCCAGATCGATCACGGCAACGGATATTCCAGCATCTATGCCCACTTGAGTGCCTACTTTGTGAGTACCTGCCAGAGTGTGAGCGCCGGGCAGCAAATTGCCACAGCAGGTAATACGGGCAACTCGCAGGGCGCTCACCTGCACTTTGAAGTCCGCCAGGGCGGCGGATTTATCAATCCCTGGTTTGTCTTACCTTGATCTGTAAACCCTAAAGGTCTTAGAGACCTTTAGGGTCATTAACTTTCCATGAATCAAAGCGAGTTGAAAAAGGCTCTCTCCAAGCTTCCTCTGGGGGATGTGCGCTATTTCGATTCCATTGGCTCGACGAACAACGAAGCACTCGCCTGGGCGGCAAGTGGCGCGAGAGATCTGTCGCTGGTGATCGCGGATGAACAAACAGCCGGGCGCGGGCGGCTGGACCGAAAATGGTATACCCCTAAAGGAGCCGCGCTCGCTTTCAGCTTGATCCTGCGACCGACGGCAGCGGAAAGATCGCATCTCACGCGGATGGTAGGGCTGGCCGCGCTGGCCATCACCGATTCGCTGCGGACGCGCGAGCTTATCGCTCAGATCAAGTGGCCGAACGATGTACTCTTGAATGGGCGCAAAGTGGCAGGCATCCTGGTTGAATCCGTGTGGTCGGGTGACGAGGTGGATTGTCTCGTGATCGGGATCGGTATGAATGTGCTGAAAACTGCGGTCCCTTCCCCGGACCTGCTGCGATTCCCTGCCACCAGCCTGGAAGATTCTCTGGGGCCGGACGTCGACCGCTCAAAGATATTGCACGATGTCCTGGCCGGGCTTCTGGCGCTCCGCCCTCATACTGGCACTGACTCTTTTCTCTCGTCCTGGGAGAAGTCCCTGGCTTTTCGCGGCGAGCAGGTGCAGGTCGAAGAAGGAAACGGAACCCTTATCACCGGCAAGCTCCTCGGGCTGGAATCTGATGGGAGCTTGAAATTGGGCCAGGAGAATGGCAAATCGATGCCAGTACGATTTGGGGATGTGCGCCTGCGTCCACAGGCGTGATATACTTCGCGGTGAGGTAAATATGTTTGATAATCTACGCGACTCCGCAGAATCATCCTTCTACGAAGAAGACCAGAATGATCTTTACAAAGAGCCCGTGGCTAAGGTGGTAACCAGACGCCGCACTAACGCGCGCTTCCTGGGTATGACTGCCCAGCAGAGGTTTCTGATATCAGTCATGCTTCTGTTCACCGTGTGCATTGTGGGGACTTTGGCCATGTTTGTATTAGGGAAGATGTCGCTATTTTAATATTTTAGATTGTAACGACTAAAGTCGTTACTACAGAAAACAAAAGAAGAGTCCGGCGATTGCCGGACTTTTTGCTTATACCAACTGTGGCTGTAATTCTTCCGCTTTTTCGTCGCCGTTGCCGTTGCCGTTGAGCTGGGCGCCTGCCTTTTTCAGATCTTCAGCGGCGATGCGGGCTACCGATGCCACGCTGTCTCCCGGTTGAGGCTTGATGAGATGGACGCCTCGCGTTGCACGTCCGGCCTGGCGCACATCTTTGACTTTGATGCGGATGGCGACACCATTCGAGGTGATGATGGTTAAATCATCGGCCTTCTGGATCACGCGCGCCGCGACGACCTTCCCAATATCATTTAGCGCTTTCTGGTCGATCGTAGCGATACCACTGGTAGCCCGTCCCTTTGGTGCATAAGCCGCCAGCGGGGTCTGCTTGCCAAAGCCATTGCTCGTCAGCACTAATAGTGAACCATCCTTTTCGACCACATCCATACTGGTAACGCAATCGTCGTTATGCAGGCGGATGGCCTGTACACCTGCGGCCTGGCGTCCCATGGCACGGATCTTGCTTTCGTTGAAGCGCAAGGCCTGTCCGTGCTCGGTGACGAAAATCACCTCATCATTGCCACTGGTCAGGCGTGCCCAGCCGAGCCTGTCCCCTTCATCAAGGGTCATCGCGATCAAACCGGAGGGGCGGACGGAAGCAAATTCCTCCATCACCACGCGTTTGACTTTGCCATGTATGGTCGCCAGCACACAATACCCGTGTGCGGAAAAATCAGAAACTGCAATCGCAGCCGTGATGTGCTCATTCGGATCAAGGGAAAGCACATTCACGAGCGGGATACCTTTTGCCGTACGGTCGGCGTCCGGGATCTGGTATACCTTTTCGGAATACACCTTGCCCCGGTCCGAGAAGAACAACATCGTATCCAGGCTGCGGGCCGGGAGCAGAGCAACGACCACATCTTCATCCTTGATCGTATGCCCCATGACCCCGCGTCCACCGCGGCTCTGTGAGCGGAAGGCGGAAGCTGCTACACGCTTGACATATCCACGCTCGGTCAGGCTGATGAGCACGGCTTCGTCTTGGACCAGGTCCGCTTCACTGAGTGTCTCTGTTGCTTCGGCGGCGATGCGTGTGCGGCGGTCGTCGCCGTATTTTTCGGCCAGATCACGCATATCGTCCTGAATGAGCGCCAGGATTTTCTTGGGATTGGCAAGCAGATCTTCGAGATGAGCGATCTGCTGAGCAACCTGTTTGTGCTCTTCCTCGATCTTCCAACGTTCCAGAGCAGCCAGGCGGCGCAATTGCATATCCAGGATCGCCTGGGCCTGGATCTCACTCAACTTGAAGCGTTGAACCAGATTTTGCTTGGCGACATCGGCATCCTGCGATTCGCGGATGGTCTTGATCACCGCGTCGAGATTCGCCAGGGCGATCAAATAGCCATCCAGGATATGCTGGCGGGCCCGTGCTTTCGCCAGCTCAAAATTCGTGCGGCGGACGATCACCGTCTGTCGGTGTTCGATGAAGATCTGCAAAGAACGTTTGAGTGGTAGAGTGCGCGGCTCGCCATCCACCAATGCCAGCAATTGCACGCCAAACGTGGATTGTAGGGCTGTGTATTTATAAAGCTGGTTCAGAACCTTCTTCGGCTGCGCACCGCGCTTGAGTTCAATCACAATACTCATGCCGCGCTGATCCGATTCGTCGCGCAAATCGGAAATCTGGTCGATCTTGTCCTCCCGCACCAGCTCGGCAATCCGTTCGATCAGGGTCGATTTATTGACCTGATACGGGATTTCCGTAATAATGATCTCGTGCCTGCCGCTCTTCCCCTCTTCGATATGCGCCACCCCGCGCACGACCAGACGTCCCTTGCCGGTGCCATAAGCGGACTCGATCCCTTCCCGGCCAACGATAATGCCGCCCGTTGGAAAGTCCGGCCCTGGGATGCGTTGCATCAGCTCATTCAAAGGGATGTCATCCATCGTGTCGTAGTTATCGATCAGGTAGATGATGGCGTCGGTCAGATCGCGCAGGTTATGCGGCGGGATGTTGGTCGCCATACCGACGGCAATACCGGCCGTGCCGTTTAGAAGCATGTTCGGGACGCGGGCCGGCAAGACGAGCGGCTCCTCGAGCGAGTCGTCGAAGTTGGGGCCGAAATCAACGGTGTCCTTATCGATATCAGCCAGCAGCTCCTCGGCTAGCTTGTGGAGGCGGGCCTCGGTATAACGCATTGCGGCGGGCGCGTCGCCATCCACGGACCCGAAATTGCCCTGTCCGTCCACAAGCATATAGCGCATGGAGAAGTCCTGGGCCATGCGCGCCATCGTCTCATAGACTGCCGAGTCGCCGTGCGGGTGGAACTTACCGAGCACCTCGCCGACGATACGGGCAGATTTCTTATACGCGGTATTCGAGCGGAGACCCAGCTCCTGCATTGCATACAAGATACGGCGATGGACAGGCTTCAGGCCATCACGCGCATCCGGTAGAGCACGGGCCACGATCACGCTCATGGCGTAATCGAGATAGGCCTCGCGCATCTGTGCATCTATGTCCACCTGTTGGACATTACCGCTATTATTGGTTTGAATGTTCTCTTCGGCCATAGTTTTCTCTTGAGAATGGGGTATTGGCATAAAAAAGACACGAAGGACGAGTTTCTGTGACTCCGCGTCTTAACTAATGAAGAACATGCCTGATTTACTCTTATTATACCACCGCCCGCAGCCCCTTTCCTCCCCAAATCTGCAAGGATATGTCCGAATTTAAGGCTGTCCATGACAAGTTTCAGCCGCGAACTACGCGAATCCTTAAACTCTTTCGCGGAGATTCGCTGCATGGTATTGACGGCTAACAAACAAAAAACTCGCCTCTCAGCGAGTCTCGTTGCACCGCTTTTCAAACGGTACTTCGTGTGCCGAAGGTGGGACTTGAACCCACATGAGGGAACCCTCACTACGCCCTGAACGTAGCGCGTCTGCCAATTCCGCCACTTCGGCTGGCGGAGTGTATTGTATCTACTTTCGCAGTTTTGTCAAATAAAATTGGGGTTCTTTTCATAAAATTCTTACACTCCATGATCTTCGCAATGACACGATCTAGTTATTCTGACAGGATTGCAATGTTCAACCACAAGATTCATGGAACTAAATCTGTCCAGAAACGTCATGTAGATGCAAAACGCAGTAGGACACAAGAACTATTGACAGATTAGAACAATTGTTCTATATTTGAAAAAGTAAAGTATCCATCGACCAACTCCTAGCTCCATTCCGAATACATTTCAGTACTGTTAGGGGATACAACTTTCGGTCAAAAACCTCGTTAATAGTTATAGAGGAAAGGAGGATTTTATGTTCGTCGTAATCATATCAGTCCTCTTGCTCGTGTTCCTCGCCCTCGCGGGTGCGGACTTGCTCGTCTCGAACATCAATTCGGATGAGCTGAGCAACATGGGTGTCGAGAAGAAGCTATGACCGACGCCCAACGCCACTAGCCCGATGCCACAAGTTCCAAGCGGCAGTCGGGCTTTTTATTTAAACACAAAGGTATAATTAGGGAAAATTTTCACTGAGGCAACCCATGGATTTTTCTCTATCCCCTGAACATCAAATGACCCAGAAGATGGTGCGTGACTTTGCTCAAAAAGAGATCGCGCTGGTCATCAAGGAATACGATCGTAAGCAGGAGCCGATCCCGTTTGCTCTTAAGCGCATGGGGGAGCTTGGCATCCTCGGCCTGCCCTTCCCCGTCCGGTATGGTGGCGCAGGCATGGACTACATCGCCTGGGGGCTCGCCTGTGAAGAGCTAGAAGCGGTGGATACGTCCCTGCGGGTGGTGATGTCTGTCCATACCGGTCTATGTGGAATGACCGTTTTCCAATGGGGTACGGAGGAACAGAAGCAAGAGTTTTTGGTCCCGCTGGCGTCCGGCGAGAAGATCGGATGTGGCGTCTTCACAGAGCCCGGGATGGGGTCGGATGTGGGAGCCATGCGGACATCCGCAAAACGCGATGGCGACGCCTACATCCTGAACGGCGAGAAGATGTGGATCTCGCTCGCCTCCAAAGCGGACCTGGCGCTGGTCACCGTTAAGACGAATCCAGCAGCCCGGAAACCTTCCGAAGGGCTTTCCTGCTTTGTTGTGGACCTGCATACTCCTGGCGTTACCCGCGGCGACATCCACGGCAAGCTGGGCGTGCGCGCCGGTTCCACAGGCTGGATCAACTTCCGGGATGTGCGCGTGCCCGCCGAAAATCGCATCGGCGAAGAGGGCGAGGGATTCAAGATCACGATGAGCGCCTTCGACCATGGGCGCTATACCGTCGCTTCCGGCGCGACAGGACTCATCCGGGCAGCGCTCGAAGCCAGTGTGAACTATTCAAAGACTCGGACCACGTTTGGGAAGCCGATCTCCGAGCACCAACTGATCAAAGAGAAGATCGCCAAGATGGCGCAGGATTATGAGATCGCCCGTTTGCTCTACCTGCAGGCCGGCTGGATGCAAAATATGGGCAAGCGCAACACGCTGCAGACCTCCTACGCCAAGAAATTCGCGACCGAGGCCTCCTTCCATGCCGCGAACGAAGCCATCCAGATCCACGGGGCGTACGGTTTCAGCGATGAATATGATGTGGAACGCTACCTGCGTAATTCCAAAGGCGCGGTGATTTACGAAGGCAGCTCCGAGATCCAGGCGTTGATCCAGTCTGGCTATGCGCTGGGTGAGCGGACCGACAAGCCACTGCGCTGCGAGCTCCCCGCGTACAATGAGGAATTCTGGCAGGGATGATCTATGGACGTCAAACCGCTTCATACAAAGGTTGAGAAATTCATTCAGACCATTGCGGGAACGGTCGTGCTGGAGAGCACGGATCAATTCCCGCGCGGCGAGTCGAATTTATATTGCATCTCGCCCACCGGAAAGCTCGTCTGGAAAGCTGAAAAGCCTGACCAGTACACGTTGTACACGCGCGTGAAGCTCAACGAAGATGGAGCGACACTTTCCACGTATACTCTCAGCGGCCACGCCTGTGAGCTGGAGCTGACGACAGGCAGAATTCTGAGCAAGACAAGTATCCAATAGGTTTAAATGTTTAAGGTTTAAACGTTCAACGTTCTAACCTTCCAACCTTCAACCCCAACATGACCCGGCCTTCACTTGGATTTGTCCTTGTCTTCCTAGTATTCAGCCTATTGTTTTTCCGCAACACGTATAAGCTTTGGTTCAAAACCGACACGTATTACCGGGACATTTATAATAGTCTTACCCGAGAACCCTCCATTTATCCGTTTCGACAGTTCTTCCTGAAGCGGATGGAGAGTAAAGAGCGCTGGGTGCTTTGGCAAAAGATATTCAGCCTGCTCGGGCTGGTTGCCGTCATCGCAGCAGATCTTTTGGTGGTGATGGCTTATAAAAGATAACCCGTCATTGCGAGGCAGCGTTCTCGATCGTAGCGAGATGCCCAAAGCAATCTCTCATACAATAACTGAGATTGCTTCGTCGGGGAGAACCGCGAAGCGTCCTCGCAATGACGGAATTGAGAGAACAAATGATAAAGAGAACTTTACCCTTGTGTCTATATCATGACTAACAAAGGGAATAGAGTCCTCTACACTGGCGTAACTGGTAATTTATTCAAAAGAGTAAGTGAGCACAAAAACAGAATAGTTGTCGGTTTTACGAGCAGTTACAATGTGACCAAACTAGTTTATTACGAAGAATACAACACCATGGAAGAAGCGATCGCCCGTGAAAAACAAATCAAGGGCGGTTCGAGGCAAAAGAAGCTCAATTTGATAAATAGCAAGAATCATGAATGGAAGACTTATATGAGGATCTCTTTGCTTAACCAGCCTCATACTTATCCGTCGTTGCGAGGACCATGCACGTATGCCCGAAACATCTTTCACATCGTAAATGAAATTGCTCCGTCAAAAAAAACGCCCTTCTCGCAAGGACGAAAACGTGAAGTCACAAATCAAGGAGGAGTCACTTGAAACTCATCGCCTGTATCAAGCAAGTGCCCGACTCGGAGGCGAAGGTGAAAGCCGAGAACGGGAAAGTCTCATGGGGGGACGCGCCGCTGGTCATCAACCCGTTTGATGAATACGCGGTGGAAGGCGCGCTCCAGCAAAAGGAAGCCAATGGCGGCACGGTCACAGCGCTGTGTGTTGGGCCTGAGACCGCCAAAGAGGCGCTCAAGCACGCCCTTGCGATGGGTGCGGACGACGCCATCCTGATCTCAGACCCGGCTCTAGAGAATCTTGATACGCAGGGCGCGGCGCGCATCCTGGCCGCGGCGATCCAGAAGATCGGCGACGTGGACATGGTCGTGTTTGGGCGGCAGACGCTCGATAACGGTGCGGGGCTCACCCCGGCGCAAACCGCGCGCGTCCTCGGCTGGCCAATGCTTGGGCTGGCCGGTCAGATCAAGGTCCAGGATGGAACCGTGAGCGTGGATCGCGTGATCGAGGAGGGGCGGCAGAGTGTCAGCGCGAAGCTGCCCGCTGTCTTGAGTGTCGTCCAGAGCATTGGCGAGCCGCGCTATCCATCGTTCATGGGCATCCGCAAAGCCTCGAAGGCAACCATTCCGGTCTGGTCGTTGAGCGACCTGGGAGTGAGCGCGCCCGAACCGGTTGTCAAGCGCGCCGAGCTGATGAACCCGCCCGTGCAGGATACAACAATTGAAATCATTTCCGGTGAAACGCCTGCCGAGATTGCCGACAAGCTTGTAGACAAAATCCTTGCGGAGAAGGTGCTATGAAAACACTGGTTTACATCGACCACTTCAAAGGCGAAGTGCAGCCGGCTTCGTGGGAAGCGCTCGGACTGGCAAAATCCCTGGGAACGGCCAGCGCGGTTGTCTTTGGCTCCGACGTGGATGCGATTGCCAAGGCTGCGTTCGAACACGGGGCGGATGAAGTCCTGGTTGCGGACGACACTACGCTCACAGATTTCCGCGTGGAGCCATATGCATCCACGCTTTCAGCGCTCGTCTCCGCCCAGAACCCGGACCTGGTTCTCTTCCCCACCACGGCGCGCACGCGTGAGCTAGCTGCCATGACCTCTGTGGATCTAAACACTGGCGTGCTGACAGATATTTCGGGACTTGAAACAAGTGGTGATCAGCTGATTGCCACGCGTCCGATTTATGAGGGTAAGCTGCTGGAAAAAACCGTTTGCTCGGGTAAGCCGGTGCTCGCAACTATTCGCGGTCGTGCTTTTCCGAAGCCTGAGCAGGATGCCAGCAAATCGGGCACACCTGCAAAAGTGGACGTGAAAGCCGAGGCGCTGACCGAGGTGGCTGGCTACTCCGCCTCCGAGAGCGCGGTAAATCTTGGCGACGCGGGCATAATCGTTTCGGGCGGGCGCGGTGTATCGAACAACCCGTCCCTGCAGCCCCCCGCAGGCCTGGACGATAAACAAGCTGATCTGTGGCGCGCCCAACAGGGGTTTGCGCTCATCACCGATCTGGCCAACGTGCTGGGCGGGGCTGTTGGCGCCTCTCGTGCTGCCGTGGATGCGGGCTATATCCCCTACTCTCACCAGGTGGGCCAGACCGGCAAGGTCGTGACGCCTGATCTCTACATCGCCTGCGGCATTTCCGGCGCCATCCAGCACCTGGTTGGCATGCGGAACGCCAAGCTGGTGGTAGCGATCAACAAGGATTCGGATGCCCCGATCTTCAAGCAAGCGCGTTATGGTGTGGTGGGAGACCTGTTCCAGATCGTCCCTGCATTGACAGAGGCGTTTAGGAAGAAGCTTGGTAAGTAGGTAAACAGGTACACAAGAAACAAGACCTTCGAGTCGTATCGCTCGGAGGTCTTTTCATAGGAGCTGATATGAAGAAATACAAGCTCGGGATCATCGGCGCAGGCATGTACGGAAAAGTATTGATGCGCTGCTTCAATCAGGATGAACGTGCAGAGATCGTCTGGGTGAACAGTGCCAGTGAAGCAACCACCAAAGCAGCCGCGCAGGAATTCAGCATCGAACAATGGACGCTTGATTACCGCGATATTCTGGCTGACCCCGAGGTCGATGCCGTGGTGATTGCTACCCCGCCCTACCTGCACGCAGAGCAATTGACCGCCGCTCTTGCCGCGGGCAAGCATGTGCTGGTCGAGAAACCATTAGCCGAGTCAGTCGAAAGTGTAAAGAAAATCGTTTCAGCGGTAGAGAAGGCTCCTGAGAAAATCGTGCTCGATGCCTCCTGCCGCCATACGCGGTTGACGCGCAAGTTCCAATTCATCAAATCGATGATCGACAGCGGGAAGCTGGGGGAGATCTATCACATTCACCATAATCACCTTTCACGCAATACTTTCATTGAATGGAACCCAAGCGGCACGTGGGCTATGAACAAGAGGCGGGCAGGCGGAGGTCCTTTTATCGATTGGGGTGTTTACGATCTGTCTTTCCATCTTGGTTTGCTGAACGATGTGCCGCAATTGAAATCCCTGCAAAGCTTCAGCCGCAATGACTTGCGAGATTTAACCAACCTCGTGGACTTTAGCGATGTGGAACAGCATGGCGCAGCCTGGCTGGAATTCGATACAGGATTGACGTATTACTATGAGCGCGGCGCTGGAGTCCATGCGGAAACACCGAATGAGACGCGGCTCTATAGCACGAAAGGTGGACTGCGATTCCAGTTCCCAAGCTGGGATTCAAACGAAGTGGAGTTTTTCTATACGGAAAACGGGGAGCCGCACAAGGAAATCCTGACCGTAGATATGAACGACGCGCCCAATGACAGCCTTGTGCTCACAACACACTTCCTTGACTGTCTGGATGGCAAAACTGAGCCGCTTATGCCAATCAAACTTGCGGCAAAGCATATGGAGATTTTATTTAGGATATTGAGAAATTAAGAAAAAGCCTTCGAGTTTTGACTCGAAGGCTTTTATTTTTGCTGGATTAATGCCTGTGACTTGCTGTTCCAAACGTATGTTCATAAACGAGCATGGCGTAATACTTCCATGCAAAGGGAGCCCGATAATCGTTTTGTGCCAGATTGTTACTTTGGGCTGACTTATTCTTGAGATTCGCCTCAAGGAAGGCAAGCATTTCATCCCATGCTTCGCCTTGCGCGCCGCCCGCTTTGATGCCAGCGGCGTCTTCGACAAAGGCATGCGGCTGACCCTCGTAGACCGTAATTTCATGGGGCACACCGGCTTGGCTGAGCGCCGCGTCGAAGGCGCTCACCTGTTGGACAGGGATGGACTGGTCCGCGCCGCCGAAGATGCCGAGAACGGGTCCAGGCAGGGTTTTGAGGATCTCAGGATCGGTTTCAGGGGAGCCATAGAAGATCACCGTCGCGGCAAGTCGATTGTTGTGCAGGCTATAGGTCAAGGATGTGCGCCCACCGTAACAAAATCCCGCGATAGCAATTCGATTCGCCTCCACGTCCGGTTGCGATTCCAGCCAGGCAAACACCGAGTCAAGATCAGCGTTGACGTTTTCAGACCGGGTCGATATCACCTGGTAGATCGCCCGCGGGATCCATCCTGTTGTCGAGCCGCGAAACATGTCAGGCGCGATCACCATGTAGCCTTCTTGCGCCAGCAAATCCGCTTTGCTGATAATGGCGTCATTCAATCCCCAGAACTCGTGGATCATGATCACTGCAGGAAATGGTCCCTCTCCCTGCGGCCTGGCCACATAAGCATGGACGTCAGGGCCACCGCCCATGCCGGGGATGGTGGTGTTCGCGATGTTCTCCAGCCGCTCTCCACCGATGGCAGCATCAACAGCAATGGAGCCAATCAGCAAGATTACAAGTGCAACAAACAGAACCAGAATACCAAGGAAAATTCTTCTAAGAAGCTTCATCTCATCCTCCACAGACTAGGATGAGAGGAGTATCGCAGGTTTTACTTTCAATTCCTATCCGTTTGCCTCGCGACCTTACTTGATTCCTCGAACCGCCCACGCACGCGCCACCAGGGGAATCGAGCCATCCAGCGCAAATGGCATGCTATCATAAATTCTTTGTCTGAGGCGGGCACGCTGCTCATCGCCTAGTGACATAGCATACCCAGGTGCGGATCCCTGACCACCGAGAAAGGGAGTCCAGAAATCATCGAAATCCTTGAAATCTGTTGCAATATCGATCGGATGGGACCCAACATTAGAAAGCCCTGCATCGTGAAATAACCTGGTTAACGCATCGGGATGGCAGAGCGGAAAACGCCTTCCTTCATCGAGCTCCCGGGCAGCTGGATCCAGGACAGCCGCCGCGTTCCAGAAATGACGCATGAACTGCATCTTCCCGGCATAATCCCAAACGTACAGAGCCACAACCCCATCCCTGCGTACTGCACGCAGCATCTCGGCAACCATTTGATCAGGCTGCGGGACGAAGTTCAACACCAGGCCGGAGATGACGGCATCGAACGTTTCTGATTGTACCGGCAGGGAGCGCGCATCTCCTACTTCAAATTCTGCGCGTGGATCATCTATCCGCTGGCGCGCAAATTCTATAAATCCTTCAGAACGGTCAATCCCTTTGACTTTTTGGGGGTTTGTCAATTCGAGCACCGTTTGACTCAAAGCGCCGGTGCCGCATCCAACATCGAGCCATTTACCGCCCTCGGGTACGCCGAGCCAGGGGATGAATTCTCGTGCTACCAGCCGACTCCAGCGACCGACATACGGCTCATAAAAATCACCCCTCGCCCAAGTTTCTTTCCTTGCATCATTGCTACCCATAATAAAATCTCCTGATAGGGATAAATAACAGTAATATTATAATGACAAGATAAAATGAATGTTACCAATCAAAAGAGCCAAAGGCAAAACCTTTGGCTCTTTTTGGATTCAAATCAGCACTGGCTACTTCCGCCAGGAGGGCAGGTACCAATCGGTGTCGAGAGACAGGCCCGGGGCCTGGATGATGCGCTGATCCAGCGTGTCCAGATTCACCGCAAAGAGATGGCCACCTGTGGGTGAGGTGGTTTCGTCCACCAGCAAATAGTTTCCATCAGGTGAGAACATGATGGAACCCACAGTCACGCCTCGATAGACCTGCTTCAAGCCTGTCCCGTTGCGGTTAATCACGTACACATCTGCCGTGGGATTGCTGTTCTGTACATAATCCATGTAATAGACAAATGCCAGGCGCGTATTATCCGGCGACCAGATGATAGGGTATAACGATCCGCCGGTAAAGCTGGCCACTTCCACCGGGTTGGCGCCGTCCGGCTCTGTGACAAAAAGAGTATGTTTCTGGCTGTCATAGTTGTAGTCGTCATAGGCCAACCAGGCACCATCACTCGAGGGGATGAAGACCGCTTTCGTAACCAATCTATCAAACATAGGTTGCACATGTCCATCTGCGACCCGAATCAAGTAGACCGTGCCCTCATTCCCCGGTTTGGCAGAGTGTGCAATGATATTCCCGGTGATCCAGCCGTCCATTACGTAAGGACGACCTTCATCCGGCAGGCTGCTCGATGCGGTTAAATTCCTCAATCCTGAACCATCGCGTCGGATCGCGTACACATCCTCCCCACCGAGCCCATCCTGCACACGGAAGGCGATCCAGTCTCCATCGGGCGACCAGAACGGCGGGTCAATATAGGCATATTCGAATAGTGAAGTCCAGGTGTCTGCGGCCGGATCAAACAGCCATAGTTTATGTGGTGTGCCGCTGGAGCCATCGGGATACGAGAACGCTGCAAGATTGCCATCCGGCGACCAGGATAAAGGCGTCAGCGTAAAATCGAACGGAAAAGGAGGAGTGACCGGTTCCAACTTCGGGCACGTCGCCAAACCCACCACGCATAATCCCGGCAGGCGCACCATTTGAACAGCCTGACCCGACTGGTGAGGGAGCGTGAAGAAATACAGCTCGCCCAGCGCGTCGCGCCCTGAGGAGGCTTCTGCTCCCGTTTCGGCAGGTTCACTCTCTCCGCCCTTCACATCGCCAAACTGCGGCAGCGAGACAGGCGCACGGAACAACGAATCGGCAAAGATATCGTCATAGGTCACCTGGTTGACCACCGCTTCACTCTGGATACTTTCTCCGCCTTCTTTCGCGAAGGTTTGCATCTTCAAGATAACGGCCGTTTCCGCGTCCAGCCACAGGCGCCAGGACGGCAAATCGTTTTGGGCATAGGTCCATTCGACGACCACTGCTTCGCGGTCTGCTACGAATTCCGTTGCTACGGCCTTGAATGTACCTTCGTTCTGCGCCAAATCAGATGAAAACGCCAGCTGCGAGAGCTCGGTGCCCATTTGTCCCCAGAGCGGCTGGGGATATCCATAACCCGGCTCCAATGTTGGAACGAATTGCTTAACCTTTGCGAAATCCGGCAGCGGATAGGACTGGCTCTGGCCGCTCTTTAGATCCATTTCGAGGATGGTCGTGCCATCGGAGGCTTTGAACTTCTCGGCCATTCCCTCCGCGGACCCGGTCAGTATGCGGAAGCGGCTCAACGATTGATCGATCCAGACCTGTTCACGGGTGACCTGCAAGGCCGTGTCCGAGCCATCTAGCGCGTACTGGGTAACCGTACCGTCCATCCAGATGGTGAGCCAGTTTGTGGCGCTTTCCAGCATGGCGTGCTGGATCTCTTCTGAGGAAGAAGTGAGCGAAAGCTCGGGCTCTGCAATCGTTTCGAACGCGGAACCCGCAGGAGGCGCAGATATTTCAGGCGGAGGCGTGGCCAGGGAGATCTCCAGCGTGCCACACGCTGACAAGATGAGACTGAGCGCGATGAGAAGGATAAATGAATGTCGCATTGTTTTGTTTCCTTGAACAGAGGTAGAACGTCCCGAAGGTTTAATCTTCGGGACGGAGTATGACACAAGTCGGGACTTTCAACCTACACGGAGAGAGGCAGGTCCATCCGGTAGGAAACAGGCAGTAATTCTCCCGAAGCCTGCAGGGTTTTCTGCATCTGCAAACGAGCACGCGCCAGACGGCTCTTTACGGTCCCTACGGGCACACCTGCAGCCAGCGCCGCTTCCTCATAGGACATTCCCTCGATATCGACCAAAACCAGCATCAAGCGATAGACGGCCGGCAATTTATCCAGGCTGCTTTGAATAGCATGATCCAGCTCGCTGGATTCGTATTGCAGTTCAGGGTCTGCCTGCGGATCGACCAGCCAGTAGCTCGACTCGATCTCGTCTCCCTCCGCGTTCAGCTGATCGAGCGGCATGGAATGCTGGCGGCGTTTCTTGCGCATCTCGTCGTAGCAGGCGTTGACCACCACACGCGCCAGCCAGCTCTTCAGCGAGTCGCCGCGGAAGGTATTGAACCTGCGGAATGCCGAGATCAGCGCTTCCTGCACCGCATCGGACGCTTCGTCTTCGTCGTTCAACAGGCGAAGGGCGATCCCGAATAGCAGGTTCTGGTAGCGCAGGATCAGAAGATTGAAAGCTTCCAGATCGCCACGCTGAGCGGCTTTGATCAGGGTCTTTTCAGAGGCGGGTGCAGTCCGCACGGTTTTCATACATATACTATACCCCCCTGCTGTTACCAGCCTGTTTCTGAGATGTCACAGTTTTGTAACGTGCTTGTAAGGTCTGTGGACTATGCCCCCGGGGGACAGGATTTTAGGAGAATTTTGGTAAATCATCCCCCTCTTCCTTCAGGCAGCCGCACCGTAAACACTGTGCCACGCGGATCGTCCTGACGGCTGCGTACATCGATCTGCCCCCCGTGCAGCGAGATAATGCGGTTGACCAGTGCCAGCCCCAGACCACTCCCCTCTGTGTTGCGGGCATTGGAGCCGCGATACAGCTCCTCGAAAATCTTGGAGAGATCCTCTGAGGCGATACCCCCGCCCGAATCGGCCACCTCTACCACGATGGCTTTTCCATCCTCCAGGGCACGGACTTCGATGGAATCCTTGGCCGACGTATATTTGAGTGCGTTTTCGACGAGGTTGTACACAGCCAGGCCAAGCAGATCGCGGTCTCCCGTCACGGGCGGCAACGGAGAGGGAACCTTGGTGATGAACAGGTTCACATTGCGTCCCTGATACGCGGGGACTGCACGTGCAGCTTCGACAACATCATCCAGCAATTCGGAGATATCCACCGGAGCGCGCTCGATGGAACGTTCCTCCAGATCCGATAACTTTCGCAGGTCATTCAATAGTCGCGTGAGACGCTCCACAGCCCGATTGGCGCTCTCTGCGGCTCGCCGTCGGTCTTCGGGATCATAGCTCTCCTGCAAATTAACCAGCGCGGCGCGCAGCCCGGTCAGCGGATTTTTGATCTCATGATCGAGCCTGCGTATAAAGCGCTGGCGTCCCTGTTCCGATTCCTGCAGCGATTGCGCGATGACGCGACGCGCGCTCCGTTCTTTGCTCCATGCAGCCAGGTACGCCACACCGAACAAGAGCGTGAGGAACGCTCCAGCCACAAAGGCAACCATGCCTACATCAATTTTAAAGTTAAGCAGGGGAACCGGGTTCCACAGCCGCTGTGCCAGGAAAGAAGCCAGTATCCCGAGCAACAGCGGAAGCAGAACGAGGATAGGAACAATCCAGGTCTTCTTGTTCATCCGTTCGATGGACGCAGTGTGATCTTCCGTTTGTTGACCGGTAGGCGGACGGTGAAGACTGTGCCGCGCGGCTCCTCCTGGCTGCTGCGTACATCGATCTGCCCGCCATGCAAGGCGATAATGCGATGCACCAGCGCCAGACCCAATCCACTCCCCTCTGTGCTGCGCGCATTGGAGCCGCGATATAGCTCCTCGAAAATCTTGGACACATCTTCGGGAGGGATCCCCGCGCCCGAGTCCGCCACTTCGATGATAATCGCGCGCCCATCCTCAAAGACGCGGATCTCCACGGAATCGGTCTCACACGTAAATTTGAGCGCGTTCTCCACCAGGTTGTAGATAGCAAGGACAAGCAGGTCGCGGTCTCCGGTGATCATCGGAAACGGTGAAGGCACCTTGGGGATGAGCAGGTTGACCTCGCGCCCCTTGTACGCCGGCAGGCTATGAGCCGCTTCCACTACGTCTTGCAGCAGGTCCGGGACATCCACCTGCCAGAGCTCGATCGGGCGATCTCCGAGGTCTGAGAGCTTGCGCAGATCGGTTAGCAAGCGAGTCAGGCGTTCCACCGCATGACTCGCATTCTCCACAGCACGCTGGCGATCGGTAACGGCTTGCGCTTCCTGCATGTTGACCAGCGCGGCGCGCAAGCCTGTCAGCGGATTCTTGAGCTCATGGTCCAGCCGCCGCAAAAAGCGACGACGTCCCTGCTCCGCCTCATATTTTGCCCCTTCAACCAGCACTTGAGTCCGCTCTCCGCGGCGCAGGGAACGATTGTATAGGATCAGCAAAACACCTGTAATGAACATGCCCATGATCAACGCGACGAAGCCAAGGTTGCGGATGGTCATGCCGAACACAAAACCGATGAAACCAAAATCGGCTGTCACCATAAATGGCGGCAGCGACTGCGAAAATGCACTGACCAGTATGAACGCGATCAGGCCGCCTACAAGAGGCAGGAATAGCAAAAGGAAACTGACCCAGTTTCTTCTGAGCATAGCAGGGTAATCTTACCCCTCTCCATGCACTGGTGCAATGAAGCGATATCCCTCCCCGGGAATGGTTTCTATAAAACGCGGATCCGCCGGATCATCATCCAGCGCCCGGCGAAGCTCTGCCATGCGCGTGTCCACAGTGCGCGTGCCTGCCGGATATTCCCAGCCCCAGACGGCTTCGAGCAACCGCTCGCGCGTCACGGCTTCGTCGGGATGGGTCATGAGATATTCAAGTACCGCTAAAGCCTTGGGAGTTAACTCCACTGTCTCTCCATCCAATGTTGCCCGGCGGGCACGGCGATCGAGCGAGAGATCTTTTGCCGTCAATAACCACGCCGCAGAAAGAGAGCGCTCACCGGGACGCGCCCGTCGCAGCACTGCCCGGATACGCGCCAGCAGCTCATGCGGGTCAAACGGTTTGTTGAGATAATCGTCCGCGCCCTCTTCAAGGGCCAGGGCACGCTCCGAGGCTTCTCCTACCTGCGTCAGCAAAATGGTCGGCGTCCAGATCTTTGAGCGACGCAGGCGACGCAGAGTTTCCCGTCCATCCATGCGCGGCATGAGCACATCGAGAATGATCAGCTCGGGGTGATGCGCCTGCGCTTTTTCCAGCGCGCTGACGCCATCGGAAACGACCAGCACGTGGAAGCCCGCGCGTTCGAGGAACGGGGCGAGGCTATCCGCGATCGTTGGATCGTCATCGGCAAGGAGGAGGGTGGATCGTTTCGAGGACATCGTATGGAGGCGTTTCGTCTTACAAGGTGACCAAACGGCCTGGCCCATGCGGACCAGGCCGTTTGGTCAAAATAAAGTGAGGAACGTATCTAGGAAATCCAATTGAACGTATTCATGGTTGCGGCGATCACAGCGGACTCAGCTGCCATATCAAAGACTGGCGGAGGGGTCGCATAATTGCCAGGGTTCGCCGAATGCAGGACAAAGGCCAGGCTGATGCAGGCATTGTTGCGCATCGTGGAGTAGGCTGTCCAATCATAGCGGTTCCCGGCTGCGGCGCCCTGACCGCTCTGCTTGAGGAACTGAATACCGTTGATCGTCACGTTTTCTGAAGAAGTTGGATTTTCCATTGCCGGGCTGACACAGGGATTGGCGCCTTCCACCACATGGACCTGAATATACTTGGAAAGTAGATTCGTCCCGGCGTTTACGATCGGCAGCGTAACCTGGCCAGTGGTATCTGACTGGCTCACGATTCTCGCGCCTGATGGAAGGCTAAACCTAAAAGAGTATCTTGAGTTTTGATATTGAAGGCCCGTCGTGGAGCCCGATGTTGATGTGGGTGTAGGCGTGGCCGTGGAGCTTGGCGTCGCAGAGGGCGAGACTCCGGTGTTGGTCGGCGTCGGCGTTGCAGATGGTGCCGTCGTGGTACCCGTTGCGGTGGACGTGGAAGTGGGCGCAACCCCGGTGTTGGTGGCTGTTGATGTAACTGTTGGAGTAGTGGGTGTGGTGGGGGTAGTGGGCGTTGTAGCGCCAGCACGGTAGATAATTGGGCCTACCCACAGAGCGCGGTCACCCGTTGCTACACCAGCCGAAAGCACGGTCAGGATGAATTTGACATCCCTGCCGGCTAGCGGAGTCAGATCAACATCGATAGTATAGAACTGTCCTTCATACCTCTCGAGGAACGGACCCCAGAACGTTCGGATCGGATCTGAACCGGTCTGGTAATCGAGGCGGAAGGCCACGTAACAGTTGGTCGAGCCGCCCTCGCAGTTGATGATCGAGCGGAATCGGTCACCGTTCTGCACCCGGAAGGGCGGGAAGAAGCCCTGAATGTACCCATTCTGAACATTCTGCGGGAAGGTCAGAAGGCCCTGTCGCGGATCGGTAGCTCCTGTTTCAAGCCTGGGGTTGGTTACCCTGAGCACAAAGCCCTTTGGGTCGCCATTGGTCCCGGGGCACGGGAGCTGGCCCGCGCCGCTGTACCACGTGCCGGAACAGGCATTGGCTGCAAAGTCATACGCTGTGCCCGCCACCGGAGTGACCGTGGGGCCGGTTGGTGTGACGGTAACTGTCGGGCCGCCGGGTGTCACGGTGGGACCGGAAACACGGATATCCACCCACCAGGGCCGGTTGCCCTGGGCGCCAATGCCGAAGAGCTGCCCGTTGGCATTCTTGAACATCCAATAGCCGCGATACGAACCAGCGGCAGAAGGTGCGGTCATGTTGATGGAGATATCCACCGTCTGACCGACCGCAACATTTCTTGGGAATGCGGCCGAGGACGCTGCACCCATCTGTTCACCGCTAAAGAATACCAATTGGTACGAAGTGCTCCAGGCACAGGCACCAATATTCTTTAGACGCCAGGTCTTGGTGAATTGCTGACCAGGCATCATCACTGTGCCATCCGGAATCGTTACATCGGCAATGAATTGTGCCCGGTCGCACGAGGAAGGCGGAACCGTAACGGTCACCGGTCCGGGAGTTCTGGTCGGTGTGGGGGTGGGCGGTGTGCCGGTGATGGTCGGCGGAGGCGTTGTGGGCGTGGCGCCGCGGCGCACGATCACCGGGTTGCCCCACAGGGCAAAATCGCCGACCGGCGAACCATAGGCAGAAACATAAAGAATAAACTTGACTGTCTGTCCTGCCAGTGGGCTTAGATCCAGGTCTGCGTTATAAACACGGCGCTCATATCGTTCACGGAAAGTCCAGAACGTTCGGATCGTGCTGCCCACCTGATAATCGAGACGGTAGGCCACATAACATGAAGTTGCGTTGAGTTCGCAACCCACGGTTGTCCGGAACCGGTCTCCATTTTGTACGGCGAAGTCAGGATAGACCGCCTGAATAAAGCCGTTTGTGATCTGCTGGGGAGAGAAAAGTAGGCCAGGCTGTGTGTCTGTTTGTCCGTTCTCAAAGCTGGGACGATCGGCCCTTAAGGCAAAACCTTTCTGGTCACCATTCGTGCCCGGGAAGGAGAGTCCGCCTGCACCGCTGGACCAGGTGGCCGAGCCTGCATTCGCAGTGAAATCATAGGCCACACCGGTTTGGGTAGAGCCTGTTACATTGATCTCAACCCACCACGATTTGTTGGCGTAGAGGCCGATCCCGAAGATTGCACCATTTGCGTTCCTGAATCTCCAGTAACCAATGTAATGCCCCGCGGCGTTCGGAGCCGTGAGATTGACGGACACATCCACATTCTGTCCCGGTGCCACATTGGACGGCATGGGTACTGAGGTGGTGGCTCCCATCGGCTCACCCGAGTTGAACACCATAGAGTAAGCGGTTGTCCACGTACAGGTACCGATGTTCCTCAACCGCCAGGTCTTGGTGAATGTGGCGCCAGGATCAAATCGGGTACCGTCGGGAACAGTGACGTCGGCGATGAACTGCGCCCGGTCGGTGCAGGTCTGCGCGGCAGAGGCATTTGATGGCAATGCCGCTGCTGGCACAAACGAAAGCACCAACGCGATCAGCAGCAACGTTGATACAACTTGTAATCTTGCTTTCATAGGTTCCTCCTCCGGTCATTCAGTTTATTAATACGTTCACATAATTGCGGAAGTTCCCGTTGACTCAACTGGCAATTGGGTCACCTATCATTCCTAATGACTATACGCCTCTAGTATAACTTTTCTTTAAGGATTGTTCAATATCTCATTAATGACTCTTTTTTCCTTATAATCGGATGAAATGCCCCGTACGATCCTGCACATTGACCTGGATGCCTTCTACTGCGCCGTGGAGGAGACGCGTAATCCTCAGCTGCGCGGCAAAGCCTTTGCTGTGGGCGGGAAACCGGAGGAACGCGGCGTGGTCGCCTCCTGCTCCTATGCAGCCCGGCGGATGGGCGTCCGGTCGGCAATGCCGATGTCGAGAGCGGTCCGGCTGTGCCCGGGTTTGCTAATTGTCCCCTCGCGTCATAGCCTCTATAGCGATGTCTCGGAGCAGGTCATGCGGCGATTAAACAGCCTCACCCCGCTCGTGGAACAGATCTCCATCGACGAAGCTTTTCTGGATATCAGTGAACTTCGCGAAGCACCTGAGCAGATCGCCCGCAGTTTACAGGCACGGATTCGTGACGAATTGCAGCTCCCCTGCTCCATCGGCATTGCCTCGAACAAACTTGTAGCAAAGATCGCAACGGAGGTCGGCAAGAGCCTCGCGCTGCGCGAGCTAAAAGCGCAGGGTGAGGCAAAACCTCCCAACGCACTGACCGTTGTCCCGTTCGGCGAAGAGGCGGCCTTTTTATCCCCGCTCCCTGCGGATATGTTGTGGGGGGTTGGCCCCAAAACATCCGCGAGGTTGACGGAACTTGGGATCTACACAATCGGTGATATCGCCAAATGGCCCGAGAGTGAATTGGTTCGCATGTTCGGTGAGAACGGGCGTGACCTGGCGAAGCATTCGAAGGGAATCGACGATCGTCCGATCACCACTGAGCACGAGACCAAATCCATCAGCCAGGAAATCACATACTCAAGAGATGTGCGCGAGGACCAGGTGCTACACAAGACATTGCATGAGATGTCTATGGAGGTGGCCGCACAATTACGGGCCAATAATCTGGTAGGCAAGACGATCAAATTGAAACTGCGCTGGCCCGACTTCACCACGCTGACCCGGCAAACCACCCTGGTCAATCCGACAGATCAAGAAAATGAAATTGAAAAGGTTGCAATCGAACTGATGAAAGCTGTCCGAAAACCTTATCAGGCTGTGCGGCTCATTGGTATAGGCGTCACCGGGCTTGGACCGCCGATCCGCCAGCTGGGCCTGTGGGATGTGGATGCGCAGAAGGAACGCAGGCTGCAGGAAGTGGTAGACGAGCTGCAAGAGAAATACGGCAAGCATGTCATCAAACGAGGTAATATGAGTTAAGGCATTGAAATTCGGGATAAAAGGACGAAACTTGCAGGCCGCATATATGCCATAATTTGACATATATGCGGCTTATACTTTTCAAGGATGTGACAAAATGACGAATACCGCCACCCGCCTGATCACGCTCATCTTCTTGATGCAGAACCAGCCCAACCAGAAGGCCTCTGAACTAGCGGAAAAGCTCGGCGTATCACTACGCACCATCCACCGCTATTTCGGCATGCTTGAGGAAATGGGCATCCCGGTCTACTCAGAGCGCGGACCCTATGGCGGATTCTCGCTTGTGCGCGGCTACAAAATGCCGCCGCTGGTTTTCACGCTTGAAGAAGCAGTTGCGATCGTCCTGGGAACCGGCATTGTGGAGGAAATGTGGGGCGAGCTATATCGCGAATCCGCACGCGGCGCGCTTGCCAAATTGGAGAACTTGCTCCCTGAGGAACAGGCCCGGGAAGTGGCATGGGCGCGGCAGTCGCTGGTGGCAACCGGCATGAACCGCGCCGACCTGCAAGCGTTGACTCCGACGCTGGAAAAATTACGACGCGCCATCCGCGAACATCGCTGCGTGGAGATGAACTATCAGAGAAGCCAGACCCCACATCCATCCCAGCGCGGGCTCGATCCTTACGCGCTCGTCCATCGCTGGGGCTGGTGGTATGTGATCGGCTTTTGTCACCAGAAGAAGGAAATACGTACCTTCCGGGTGGATCGCATCGCAAGCATCGCTCTTTCCGGGTCCACATTCTCTCCATCTTCAGATTTTGACCTGCACGAGTATCTGAAAAACGAATTACAGGCGCAGCCACAAGTCAAAGCACGTCTGCGTTTTGAGTCGGCGTATGCAAATATTCTCGCCGGTAATCACTCTTACTGGGACACAGTCGAACCCCAACCGGACGGCTCAGTGGATGTCACCTTCTCAGCACCCGCGCTCGAATGGGCGGCAAGCACCACGCTGGCCTACGGACCCGCTGTAGAGGTGCTGGAACCTCTGGCACTGCGTGCTATGGTCGCGGAGTGGGTCGAGGCAACAGCACGGAAATACAAAGTATGAATACTCGCATCATGGAGTGGCTTTTACAGGGCGAACCCTGGATCGAATACCGCACGCGCATTGACTTGCTCGAACAAAAGGAAAACGGGCCACAGGTGATTTCCGCGCGCAAAGCAATGCTGGCGGATCCTAAAATCAAAACTCTTTTGGCTGAATTAGCAGATTGGCCAGGCAATGTTCTGAACAGCCATAAATCAGCCAGCCAGTCTTTTCACAAATTGGAGTTCATCGCAGACCTAGGATTGACGATCAATGATCCGCCGATAAAGAAGATGGCGGATAAGGTGATGAAGCACCAATCCCAACAGGGACCTTTCCAGTTGCCCATGAACATTCCCGTGCATTTTGGCGGAAGCGGAAAGGATGAATGGGCATGGGCACTCTGTGATGCGCCTGTCATCCTTGTATCTCTCATCCAGATAGGCATGCTTGAAGACCCGCGCGTACAGGTCGCCATTGAATATCTCGACGGCCTGGTTCGTAAAAATGGCTGGCCATGTGCTGTCTCGCCAGAGCTAGGGAAATTCCGCGGTCCCGGTCGCAAGGAGGACCCCTGTCCATATGCGACGCTGGTGATGTTGAAAGTCCTCGCGCATGTGCCTCAATTACGCGAAAGCACCTCCGCAAAAGCTGGGGTGGAAACTCTGCTTTCTCTTTGGGACGACAGCCAACATCGGCACCCGTACATGTTCTTCATGGGCAGCGACTTTCGTAAATTGAAAGCGCCGCTCTTCTGGTATGACATCCTGCATGTTCTCGACGTGCTGAGCCACTTTGGATGGGTAAAGACAGACCAGAGATTTCAAAAGATGCGAGCAACTGTTGAAGCCAAAGCGGATAGGGATGGACGATATGTTCCCGAATCCATTTGGACGGCGTGGAAAGAATGGGATTTCAGTCAAAAGAAAGTTCCCTCGCGAGGATTGACGTTTTACATTCAGCGAATTCTGAAAAGAATTCAATAAAAGGAGATTAGTATGAAAATTTTGGACCTTCGTAAAAAATATAAAAACCTCTACCAGCCTTCTGCGAAAAAGATTGAAATTGTGCAAGTACCAGGGCTGCAATTTGCCATGATCGATGGCGCGATCGAGAAAGGCTCTGAACCCGGGAGGTCGTCTTCCTTTACAGAGGCAACCCAGGCATTGTACGGGATTTCCTATACATTGAAATTTATCCTCAAGAAACGCAAAACCCATGCGATCGATTACCCCGTCATGGCGCTGGAGGGATTGTGGTGGGTCGAAGACGGTATGTTCGACATCACCGTGAAAGACAATTGGTTCTACACGCTGATGATCATGCAGCCCGATGTGATCACACAGGATGTGTTTGCCGAAGGACTGGAAGAAGTGCACAGGAAACGCGGTGACTCCCCTGCCCTGTCAAAGCTGCGCCTGGCTGACTTCGAAGAGGGACTCTGCGTACAGACCATGCACATTGGGCCGTACGCCACCGAACCCACCACGATTGAACGGATGCGAGCCTTCGCGCAGGAAAACGGTTACCGCGATTCCGTTGGACTGGGCGGCAAACATCATGAGATCTATCTCGGTGACCCACGCAAAGCAGACCCGACAAAGTTAAAAACAATACTACGTCATCCTGTCATCAAAATTTAGGATTGCTCGCGGCGCAAGGAAGCAACAATGAACAAGAACATTAAGAAACACGTCGAAGACTTAGGATCAACAGACGACAAAATTCGATTAAATGCATTACAGGCTCTGTTAACGATGACGAAAACCAGAGTCGATTGGGTGTATGAAGTCTGGGATCATCTATTGGAAAAGCTGGAAGATGAGAATTCCTATCAGAGATCAATTGGCATCATAATGTTGTGCAACCTGGCAAAGAGCGATACCGAGGTTCGTTTGAAGTCTGCATTGGATCGCCTGCTCGTCCATACTAGGGATGAAAAGTTCATCACTTCGAGGCAATGTCTTCAAAATATTTGGAAGGCAGCAGCGACGAATAAAGCCAACCGCGAGAAGATCTTGAAACATCTCGAACAGCGATTTGTTGAGTGTGGTGATGAAAAGCACTACAATCTGCTACGGCAGGATATTATTCAATCGATGGTTTCTTTAGATCAGTATGAAGGAGGGAATGGTCTCTTGACAAGAGCAGAGACTCTCATAGCAAAAGAACCAGATGAGAAACATCGTAAAAAGTATGAAGCACTCCTAAAGGCAAAATGACTTAACTCGACACAAAGAATCAAGGAAGCCTGTCAATGAAGATGGATGCCAAAATACCAATGAACCTGCTGGCGCCGTGCGGGATCAATTGCGCAGCGTGCTACGCGCATCTCCGCAAAAAGAGAACTTGTCCGGGATGCCGCGGGCAGGAAGACAGCCAACCCCAATATTGCCGGAGCTGCAAGATCCGGGATTGCGCCGTCCGTCGCGGGATTGATTTCTGTTCTGAATGCTCATCGTTTCCATGCATGCCTGTTAAGCAGATTGATAAAAGGTACAGGTTGAGATACCACGTCAGCCTGATCGAAAACGGGCTCCGGATCAAAACCGTCGGCGTAAGACAATTTTTACGGGAGGAAAAACAGAGATGGACCTGCACACAGTGTGGCGGGGTAATTTGCCTGCATGATCGCGTCTGCTCTGAATGCAGCCAGGAAATGGAAGCTACTGTCTGAACAGATATAATGTTCATATGGCAGTAAAAACTCTATCCATTTCCCTGAGCACACAGGGTAACGCAGACATTCGTGACATTACCGATCAGATCGCTCGAAACATCCTGCAAAGCGGCCTTAAAGACGGTACAGTCACCATCTTCTGTCCATCCTCGACATCGGGGCTGACAACAATTGAATATGAGGGCGGCGCCATCAGCGATCTGCGCCGTCTCTTCGAGGAGATCATCCCACAGAACCGGGAGTATGCACACAACGAACGCTGGCACGATGGGAACGGTCACAGCCACGTGCGTGCCGCGCTGCTTGGACCTTCCCTAACGATCCCTTTTGTGGATGGACAACTCACGCTGGGCACATGGCAGCAGGTGATCTACGTGGATTTTGATAACCGCCCGCGCCAGCGAAAACTGGTCCTGCAATTGATCGGGGAATAGGAGTTGGTCTGTTACTACCACCCTGAGAGACCGGCCGTCGGTCTTTGCAAATATTGCCAGCGCGGACTCTGTTCAGATTGCGCCGCGCCCGCCGGGGATTCATTAGCCTGCAAAGGACTACACGAAGAGCAGATTGTGGCAATGGAAGCATTGATGCAGAAAAACATCCTGCAATCCCAACGTGTTAGATCTGATTACATCCGTAATACTATTTTTTACGGAATTACCGGAGCCTTATTTGCAATATTTGGTTTCTCTCAACTCAGGTGGCTGGGCTTGCAGGCGGTCATCTATTTGATGATCGGCCTGGCACTGCTGTGGGCAGCCGGAGCGAATTATTGGGAGAGCAGGAAGTATAAGTAACGCTGCTGGTTGAGTAGAGCGAGTGTTCGTCTCGCTCGTACACATGCACCGCACGCAAGTGCAGGTGTCGAAACCAGCTTATCACAGGTCAAAATGAAATTGGTAGTTTCGATACGGGCTGGGAAGATCGCCAGCTCTACTCAACCACCGGTTAATTCCTGCAACCTCTCGCACTCCGCTGCGTATGTATTCCTAGAAATCATGGAAAGGAGTGCAATATCATGAACACCAACTACAAACAACTGACTCGCAGTACATCCAACCGGATGATCGCGGGTGTCTGTGCAGGCTTAGGCGAATATCTCGGCGTCGACCCGACCATTATCCGCTTGCTGACCTTGCTGGCGTTCTTTACAGGCTTCGGCGGCATCGCGCTGGTCTATTTGATCATGGCGATCGTTGTCCCTGAGCAGACGACCCAAATCACGCAGTAGGTCATGTTCAGACCTATGAGGCGAGTATAAAAAGACCAGGTTTCTCGACCTGGTCTTTTTATATTACCTTGCTAATGATATGAACACATCTTCCAGTGTCGGCTCGCCAAGGACTAGCTCTCTTACATTTACGCCTCTCTCTTCCAATGCCTCCAACAACTCCTCTTTCTTCTTCCCTCTTTGCGTAATCGTCCTTAAGTGATCGCCGGCAAGCCCCACTCTTAGTACTCCATCCAGTTCAGGTAACACCGCTAACCCATCCTGCAGTGGCGCCGAATATACTTCCCAGACATCCCCGGGAATAATGTCCCGTTTAAGTTTAGACGGTGTATCCATGGCCAGCAGTTTTCCGGCGCGCATGATGCCCACCCGTTCGCAGTATTCGGCTTCGTCCATATAGTGAGTGGTGACCAAAATTGTCACGCCGCTTTCAGCCAGTTCATAGATCAAGTCCCAGAATGCGCGACGGGCGGTCGGGTCCACGCCCGAGGTGGGCTCGTCGAGGAACAGCAGCCTTGGCTCATGAACCAGCGCGATGCCCAGCGCGAGGCGCTGCCGCCAGCCAGCGGAGAGAGAATGCGTCAGCGTGGATTGATGCTCAGTTAACCCGACCAGCTCCAGGGTTCGTTGGATGCGGGCTTTGTCCGTGATCCCGTACACGCCACCGTAAAACGTCAAATTCTCCAGCACTGTCAGATCGTCATAGATCGCGAACTTCTGTGACATATACCCGGCGCGGGACCGTACCTGTTCGCTTTGCTTAAAGGCATCAAATCCGAGAACAGTCGCTCTTCCATCGCTCGGTGCAAGCAAACCCAGCAGCATGCGAATCGTGGTCGTTTTGCCGGAGCCGTTCGGACCCAGATACCCAACGACTTCCCCCGCGCCGACCTCAAAGTTGACATGATCCACGGCGATGAAATCGCCGAAGCGGCGTGTGAGATTTTCCACGGAAATGACAGGTTCAGTCATACAGTTCCCTTCTGAAGCACAGCACGGATCAGTTCAGCTTTTTGTGTGCGCCCCATGGTTTCATATGCAAGAGCTTCATGCGCAAGAGAAAGAACAGGGATCTGCAATCCATGCCATTCTACCCATGTCGACACAGATGGAAGATCTAGCGGCGGCAACCAGTGGCCATCCGGCCCGCGATGACGCATATCTCCCAAAAATTCAACCTGCAGTCCATCGATATCAGCCTGCCCGTGATAGGAAAGGGTATGCTCTGTTTCCCAAATATGGACGCGGACTTTTATAAATTCGGCCAGCTCTTTTTCAAGGATAAAAATTGTCGCAGCGTCTGTTTGCAGATCAAGATCATGAACGACAAGATCCACACCCTGCAAACGCAGGCCGGCGCTGCCGGTTAAAGCCCACAAATAATCTGCAGGAGGAATTCTGGCAACCAGCAAAGATAAAACCTTTGCATGTAGTTCAGGAAGATCATACACGGCTTTCATGATTACTCCGAAAGAGCGATAAAGACATCTTCAAGGACAGGAGGCACAGAGCGCAGTTCATCCACCTGCCCGCCCTCGTTGCGGATCTCAAACTTCAACCGGCCGAGGACATCTGGCGCCTTGTTCTCCCCGACGCGGATGTGCAGACGATCCCCAAACGCTTGAACGTCTTCCACATCTTTGTCCTTGTGAGCCACATGGCGCAGCAAACCGATCGGTGAGCCGCGTAGCTCGAGGACGCGTCCGTTCAGCCGCGCCCGTAGATTGGACGGCGTATCTTCTGCGATGATCCGTCCAGCTTTCATAAAGCCCACACGGTGGCAACGCGAGGCTTCGTCCATGTAAGGAGTAGAAATAATGACTGAGACTTCTCCCTCTCCCTCTCCCTTATCTCCTATCCCTGATGGTGATACGAGTTTGATAACCAACTGCCAGAAATCCTGGCGCGTGACCGGGTCAACCCCGGTGGTAGGCTCATCAAGGAGCAAGACTCTTGGGCGCGTGACCAGAGCAGAAGCGAGCCCAAGCTTTTGCTTCATTCCACCCGACAGCTGACCGGCTCGGCGGTCTTTGAAGCTGGAGAGCCCAACAAATTCCAGGATTTCCATCGAGCGCGGCAGCCACTCACTGGAGCTCAGCCCACGCACTTCTGCAAAGAAGCGAATATTCTCCAGGACCGTTAAATCTTCATACAACGAAAATCGCTGCGAGAGGTAACCGAATTGGGAGCGCGCCCGTTCAGTTTGCCTGTTGATATCATATCCACAAATGTTTATTTCACCGGCCTCCCCCCTCAGCGCGCCGACCAGCAAACGCATGGTGGTCGTCTTGCCCGCCCCATCCGCTCCGACCAGGCCATAGATCTCGCCTGCCTTGATATGCAGCGAAACATCATTTACGGCGTGAATATCGCCAAATGATTTTTTGAGATTTCTTGCTTGAATAAGATAGTGATCCAAGTCTAATTCTCGCTGAATTTCACCGGGTGAAGAATGACCAGTGTTTCGGTCTTTGCCAATTCCTGTAGTTGCTCACGGCTAGGATGTGGTGGCAGTCCATGCGCCTTTTGCATGATGAGCCCGATCATACGCGGATGCCGCTCGAGACGCACTTCCAAAAAATCGGCAAACTTGGATGGATCGCTAACAACTTCAGCCCTAGCGAAGAAATGTCTGGCGCCAACATGTACTTCCACCTGCGGGTTTGCCTCAATATTGCGAACCCAATCGGCTTTCAGTCCACGCGCCGCGCCCACATAGTAATCGCCACCGATCAATTCATATTGCATAGGCGTAACGCGTCTCTTCCCTGATTTGCGGCCGGTTGTCGTCAATAAGAGAATGATCTTTCCAACCAGCGGTCCCAGCCCGATCGCATACAGCACGCGATGGATTTTCTGGATGTTCTTCATCTTTGCCCAATTAAATGCAACAGGTTTCATGTCGTTCTCCTGCAATGCTGACAAATGGATTACTCGAAAACCACGTCGGCAGGCATGCCAATTTTCAGTTTGCCTTCACTGTCTGTCACCTTAAGTTTGATTGCATACACCGTGGAACTTCGTCCTTCCACCGTCTGGACGTTGCGAGGCGTGAACTCCGCCTGATCTGCAATATGGATCACTTCACCGGTAAATACTTCCCCTAGGAAGGAGTCAACAGTCACCTGCGCCTGCTGCCCCAAAGAAATCTGCCCGTAATGGTCTTCCGGGACAAACACTGTGATCGTGATGTTATTCAGGTCTGCTATGGCAAACGCGATCGAGCCTGGCTGCACAAATTCCCCCGCCTCAATGTTGCGGGTGAGGATAACACCGTCCATGGGGGCAAAGACCGTTAGTTTTGCAATCTGAGTATCGAGCAGGGACAGGTTCGCCTCGGCCTGCGCAACAGCACTTTCGGCATGTTGTAAGGCGCTCTTTGCCTGTTCCAATCCCATTGCCGAGATCTTCACCTGCGGCGAGTTTTCACCCGTCTGCAATCTACTCAGCGTATCAAGCGCGACTTCATAGCGTTCCTGTGCCACGGCAAGTTCGGCGCGTGCTTCGCGCACGTGATCTGCCGCTTCGGTGCTTAGCATCTCGCTGTACACATCTTCAGCTTGATCGAGCTCAACGTCGGCTGCATCGAGAGCATCCTGTGCAGCGCTAACCACATCGCTATCTCCGCTTAGAGTTTTGGCAATAGCAATCCGGATGCGATAGGACGGGGCATAGGGTGGTACATCCACCTGGACATCCTCCGGGCTGACCTTGCCGCCCGTCAATTGAGCATGGTCGCGCACAGACTTGGCGATCAGGTAACCCATACGCGCGCTGGAGAGTTGAGTCTCTGCATCCAGGAAATCTGCATTGTTCAAATCCTGGATGACACGGCCCAGCTCAGCCTGAGCCTGTTCCACGCCATTTAGAGCCGCCTCCACTTCTGCTTGCGCCGCGACAATTTGCTCGTCACGGCTGAAATACCATAACGGCTGCTCAAACCAGTTCGGGCTGCGTGCGCTCCAGTCGGCGAGGCGTTGCGCGCCGAGCTCGGCACGCGCGCCGATCACTGTGGCATCGTATTGCGCCTGAGCCAGATCGTAGGCGCTTCGAGCCATCAACGAGGCGCTGCGAGCCGCATCCACGCCGGATAGCACAACCTGCCGTTGTGCAGCCAGCAGGCTATCGTCGAGGGAAAGAAGCGGATCACCTGACTCAACGGGTTGGCCCTCTTCAACGAGAACTTCCTTCACTTTTCCGGCCAGTTCCGGCGAGACGTTCACAATTGTCGCCTCGATGGTCCCGGAGGCAGTCAGCGCGCCATCGTCCTCGCCCAATGTTTGCGTGACGATAAAGTAAGCGCTGACGATAATAAGCAATGCCAGGACGATAATCGCAGGCAGGGGTGGGCGTTTATGATTCATGGAAAACTCCTTTGCATTAATCGAGTCGTTTGTGGAAGCGTAATGCCGCGGCCGTCATAATGCCAATGGCAAACAGGGTCATGGCAATGACATCGGTTCGGATCATTTCCAACCCCACGCCTTTGAGCAGTAGAGAACGGATGATCACCAGGTAATACCGTAGCGGCATCAAATAAGAAAGCCATTGCAGGAATTTAGGCATCGCCTCCAGCGGGAAGAAAAATCCGGAGAGGAAAATACTGGGGAGCAGCGTCATCCATACGGTCAGCATGGCCTCCTGCTGCGTGTTAGCAATCGTAGATGCAAACAAACCGATGCCCAAACCTGTCGTCAGAAAAATGATCGAAAGTATGAGGATCAGGCCGAGGTCACCACGAATGGGCATATCAAACCACCAGTGACCGACTGCCAGGACCTCGACGGTATTGAAAAACCCGAGGATCACATAAGGGGTCAATTTGCCAACGATCAACTCCCAGGGCCGGATGGGTGTGACGATGAGCTGCTCAATGGTGCCTCGCTCGCGCTCACGCACAATGGATGTCGCCGTGAGGATCGCGGCGATAGCATAGAGGATCATGCCGATCACGCCCGGGATCATGAAGTGGGCGCTGATCATGTCGGGGTTGTACCAGACGGTCGTGCGCGCTTCGACCGGCGGCTGGACACGCATGTTTACACCGGAGCGGGCAAAGCGCTCACTGAGAATTTCAGTGGAATGGGCCTGGCTGATGAGCTGCGCGGCAGAAAGCGCAGTCGAGGCACTGGTGGGATCCGACCCATCCAGTATGAAGGCGACCTGCGCCCTGCCATCGTTCAGCCGCTGGGCGTAGTCCGGCGGGATGATGACCGCCGCGCGCGCATCGCCGGAGGAGATCAACGCCTCGATCTCTGCTTCTGAAGTGACCATATACGCGATCTGGAAATAATCTGCCGCACGGTAGGAATCGAGCAAGGCACGTGACTCATGGCTGCGACTCTGGTCCAGAACTGCCAGCGGGATGTTGCGCACATCGCTTGTCGCCGAGTAACCCAGCAGGAATAGCTGCATGATGGGGATGATTAGGATCATCACAAGCGTCCGCGTATCCCGGAAGATCTGAATGAATTCCTTGCGGATAATGGAGATTAAGCGTGAGTTCATGCGGACTCCTTGATGCGGTTGCCGTAAATGTATTTGATATCGGGTAGTTCTGTCGAATAGAAATGAACCCAGATGTAAAGATGACTGAACGCACCTACCAGCAAGGCCGCTTTGGAAAGAAAAACCAGCGCGATCGACCAAAGAATGAGGAAACCAAATTTATACATGGCATTGTCGGTATATTTGAACATGCCCATTTTTACAAATGGCTTATTGCGATAGGATGGATCGAAATGGTCGATGCCGAAGGCGCGATCCACACCGAAGTAATGAAAAACGGAATACATGGTGTAGGCAAAGGGAAGGAAGAGGAGAGATGCCAAAACATACGCCGGAACGGGATCCCACATCAGCGTATTCCTGTTAGAAATCCCGAGCAGAATGAGCGTGATGGGACGGGCAACGAACAGGACTGCAAAAATGATCTTGAATACTGAAAAAGCCCTGCGCCCAAACCATTCTGTCATTTTGTTATGGTAAAGCTCAACTCTCCACAGCAGGGCAACAACCACCTGGTGAATTACGGGTACTGCAATTGAAATCCACAACCATGTCTCAGTCGGTATCCCCCATAGCTGGCCGGCTAACACGTCACCTCTTGCAAGAAAATAGGTACCCAAAAGCAAGACAACGAGCAAAAGGAAATGCTGAGCCTGTTTTTCGAACATCGTCACGCCTCACTTTTCAAAATACCATGAAGATAAATATCTATATAAGCATCAGCAGCATTCTTGGGCATCAGTTTGCTGACCACTGAATTAGAGATGACCATTTCTGTAACAAAATAGGATATGACCATTCCGAAGAAAGAGCGCATTAGTACGGCGGGGTTAGTCACGCGCAGGCCTTTAATGTTCTTGATGGCCCTCTCAAAAACAGGCAGCACTTTAGGGGCAATTTCCCTCAACATCACGGCACCATGTTTGCCTTTGAACTCCACCAACTCAATGAACATAAGATTGATGAACTCCGGCTGTTTTCCAAGCTCATGGACCACGATCCGAAATGCATTCCCAAAGAAATCCTCGGCCGTTTCACCCTCCGCTGCAAGGATAAGAGGGAGGATTTTCTTATAAGGATGCTGGTCGATGATGATGGCTTCAAAGATTTCATCCTTACTTGAAAAATGGTTATAGATGCCTCCCAAGGCAAGATTGGCACGTTCAGCAATCTGGCGCATGGAGGTGGCATGGTACCCTTGCTCGAGAAAGAGGCTGATCGCAGCGTCCTCGATCGCCAGCCTGGTCACATCGCCTTTCGTCTGTTTTTCTTGTTTCATTAGCTCTCCAGAAAATGAACGAACGTTCGTTTTTATTTTATCCAAAAGAGAGGTTCTGTCAAGGGCAAATGAAAGAATTAACATCGCTGCAACATGCAACTCCCCCTTCAGGTAGCCGTATATCAAAGTGTATAATGGACTAGACACGCTTCACCGGAAAGGGATAAACATGTCTGGCCTCACCTGGATTGAGATCATCTACTGGGCTTCCACGATCATCGGCGGAACACTCTTCATCCTGCGCTTGATCATGTTGTTTGTCGGGGGAGACGTCGGCGACCACAGCGCTGACTCAGCTTTCGATGCAGCCGGGGATATGGCATCAGGCGATCATGTGGATGCAGACATAAGTTTCAAGCTGTTATCCGTACAGGGATTGACGTCCTTCTTTATGATGTTCGGACTGGTGGGTCTGGCTTTGTTAAAAGCCAATCTTCCTGTCCTGGTAACTGTAGCAGGCGGGATGGTTGCAGGCCTTGTGACAGTCGCAATCACAGGACTAATATTCACCCAGATGAAACGCCTGCAGACCGAGGGGACCATCAACATTCAAAATACGATTGGCACACAGGGAAGCGTCTACTTAACCATCCCCAAGAATGGCACCGGGCAGGTGCAAATCATTGCCCAGGGCTCGCTTAAGATCTTTGATGCAGTTTCAAACAGTAAAAGTGTGATCGCCACAGGTGAAAAAATCTATGTTGTCGGCGTGGCGGGCGGCAACACCTTAATCGTCGAGAAATCAAAATAACCACAGGAGAATGAAATGAACGCTGCAGATTTTGGAATTTTGGCATTGATTGCCTTTGTGGTGCTTGCCTTCTTCACAGTTGCATTCATGGCGAGCCGCTACAAGCGTTGTCCATCAGACAAAGTACTGGTGATTTATGGTCGCGTGGAGAAGGGTCGCTCCAGCAAAACCATGCACGGTGGTGGTGCCTTTGTCTGGCCCCTGATACAGGACTACACATACCTCAGTCTTACCCCAATTACCATCAACATACCATTGGAAAACGCTCTTTCGCTGCAAAATATACGTATCAACGTGCCCAGCACATTCACTGTCGGCGTCAGTACTGTGCCAGAGATTATGAGCAATGCGGCGGAGAGAATCCTGCGCCTGCAGCAGACTGCCATTGAAGAAATGGCAAAAGAGATCATCTTCGGTCAACTGCGTCTTACAGTCGCGTCCCTGACGATCGAGCAGATCAATCAGGACCGCGAAAGTTTTCTCGAGTCGATTCGCCGCAATGTGGAACCTGAACTCAACAAAATAGGGCTGCAGCTCATTAACGTCAACATTACGGATATCACCGATGCATCCGAATACATTTCAAGCATCGGGAAGAAGGCTGCCTCCGAGGCGATCAACCAGGCGAAGATCGACGTCGCAGAGCAGAGCAGGCATGGCGCTATCGGTGAAGCGAATGCCATCCGCGAGCAGGAGATCAAGGTCGCCGAAGCAATGGCTGAGGCGGAGATCGGTCGCAAAACAGCGGATGCCAACCAGCGCAAACGTGTGCAGGAACAGGAAGCGGATGCCGTACAGGGCGAAAACACTGCCAATGCCAATATCGCCAGATACAACGCCGATCTTGAAATCCAGCGAGCCAAAGCCAAAGCCGATTCAGAGAAGGGAAAGAAATCTGCAGAAGCCGATCAACGCGTGTTCATACAGGAACAGGAGGCGCAGGCAGTCAAAGGCGAAAATACATCTAAAGCCAATATTGCAGACTATAACGCCGGGTTGGAAGTCAAGAAGGCCGCCGCGTTGAAACAGGCTGAGGTGGCGCGGTATGAAGCACAGGTTGCCATCCAGCAGGCACTCTACAAAGCCGAACAGGAACGCTTGCGCGCGGAAGAAGTGGTTCGCCAGGAGATCGAGAAGAACAAGGTGGAAATCGCTGCGGAGGCTGAAGCGGAGCGTATCCGGCGTCAGGCGAAAGGTGAGGCAGATGGGATTCTCGCCAAGTATCAGGCCGAGGCGGAGGGCGTTCGTAAACTACTCGAATCCAAAGCAGAAGGCTATCGCAGACTCGTCGAAAGCGTGGGAGGCGATCCTCAGGCTGCATCCACATTCCTCATGATCGAAAAGCTGGAAGAGCTGGTCTCCCGCCAGGTGGAAGCCATCAGCAACCTCAAGATCGATAAGATCACGGTCTGGGATTCAGGCGGCAACGGTGATGGTTCATCCACATCCAACTTTATCTCCAACCTCTTCAAGAGCCTGCCGCCACTCCAGGATATTTCTCAGATGGCCGGCTTTGAACTGCCAGAGTATCTGGGCAAGGTCAAGGAGCAGCAGAAAAAGCTCGGCAAACAGGATGGTAATGGACAGAAAACAGACGGCACAACGGTGCTCGGTGTAGAATAAAGCTGCACAGAAATATTGAAACAAGCCCGGCCACAATGGCCGGGCTTGTTTGTTCCTGTCCAGTTGGTTTTGCATCAGGTAGAATCAACTTTATGCTCCCGCTCACAAAAGTTGAACATTTCATTCGCAAACACCTGCGATATAACGTCACCGTCAATTTGATGGACGGTGGCTTTTTTGGTGTCGCCATCGGTTTCGCCTCTTTTGGGACCATCCTGCCGCTCTTCGTCGCCTCCATGACTGACTCTGCAACTTTGATCGGTCTGGTGCCTGCTATTCATGCCACAGGCTGGCTGCTCCCACAACTGTTCACAGCCGGTCACACATCGAGATTACGCCGCTACAAACGGACCGTCCTCATGTTGACCATTCATGAACGCGTTCCATTTCTGGGACTTGCCCTGGTAGCCTTCCTCCTGCCTAAAGTAGGATTGCATGCCGGGTTAATCATGACCTTTGTTTTCCTGACGTGGCAGGGGCTGGGCGGAGGCTTCACCGCAAATCCATGGACCAGCATGATCTCAAAGATCATTCCGCCTGAGTCGCGCGGCACCTTCTTTGGCGTGCAGGGGGCCGTGGCTAACCTGTTGATCAGCGCTGCAGCGGTGGGAGCAGGCTATCTTTTAGGCTGGTTCGATGCGCCAGTGAATTTCATTGTCTGCTTTTTAATCGCCAGTGTGTTCTTCACGTTTTCATGGCTCTCCCTGGCGTTGACACGCGAACCTGCTGACTATGAAAAAGTGATCGACGAAAACCCGGCACCCTTCTGGCATGGCGCCGGGCGCATTCTCAAGCGTGACAAAAACTTTGGCTGGTTTCTCACGGCTCGTCTAATCTCACAGTTCGCCACCATGGGATCATCCTTCTATATTGTCTATGCTCTGCGCCATTTTCAAATGGATACGGTCACTGCGGGCTATCTCACAGCGACATTGACGGTCGCCCAAACCGTTGCCAACGCAGGCATGGGCTGGCTGGGGGACCGCGTGGGGCATCGTCTCATGCTGATCGTCGGGGCGGCATCTGCGCTGTTAGGTGCGACGCTCGCCTGGTTCGCCCCTTCGCTGGCATGGTTCTTCCCGATTTTTATCCTCACCGGTTTTGCCAATGTGTCCATCTGGATGAATGGTATAACCATGGCCGTTGATTTCAGTGACGAAAGCGAACGTCCTTTTTACATTGGACTCGCACAGACGCTCACGGCACCGGCTACGATCATTGCCCCTCTGATCGGCGGCAGGATTGCAGATACACAGGGCTTTGTATCCACATTTGCATGGTCTGCCATGTTATCGGTCGTGATGATTTGCATATTGGTCTTTCTTGTAAAAGAACCGCGCAAGATCATCCAACTGGCAAACGTTCAAAGTCCCGGGCTTCCCAAAGCATCCCCATCCGATAGCGCCTAAATTATTCAAAGGAGTCAGTATGTCTCTTATTCAAGAAAAAGTGAGTCAGGCAATTGAAATCCTCAAGGAACAAGGAACCGATGTATGGCTCACCTTTGTCCGCGAGACGAGTGGCGTACGCGACCCGGCCCTGGACCTTCTCATCGGTCCCAATGATCTCACCTGGCCGTCGGCATTGATCCTCACGCGCGAAGGAGAAAAAATCGCCATCATTGGGAATCTCGAAAAGGATGCAATTTCCCGGCTGGAAGTCTACGACACGCTCATTGGCTATGACACCGCGGTAAGCGGACCTTTGCAAGACATCATCAAGCGCCTCGACCCCGAGCGGATCGCGGTGAACACATCGAGGAATAATGTCCACGCGGACGGCTTGACCCACGCCATGTACGAAATCTTGCGCGAATACCTGAAAGACACACCGTATGCCGATCGGCTCGTCAGCGCCGAACCGATTGTCAACGCGCTGCGTGGCAGAAAGACTCCCGCAGAAGTAGAACGCATTCGGAGAGCTGTCGAGATCACCGATGAGATCTACAAAAAGACATTCGACTTCATCGAAGTGGGTATGACAGAAATCGAGATCGGCGAGTATATGCATCAGCTTGCGCGCGAATATGGTGTAGGTCTCGCCTGGCCGGCCGAGAATTGTCCCGCTGTCAATAGCGGGCCTAACTCCTCGGTCGGGCATAGTGGCCCAACCGAGATCAAAGTGGAACGCGGACATGTGATCCATTTCGATTTTGGTGTGAAGTACGAGGATTACTGTTCCGATATTCAGCGCATTGTCTATGTCTTGAAAGAAGACGAGACCGAAGCGCCGCCTGAAGTTCAGCGCGGCTTTCTGACGATCCGTACTGCTATCGAAAAATCTCGTGAAGCCATGCAGCCGGGCGTCACGGGCAATTCGATCGATGTGATCGCGCGCGAGATCCTGGTCGACGCGGGCTATCCCGAATATCAGCATGCGCTCGGACATCAGCTCGGTCGCGTTGCTCACGATGGCGGGACACTGCTTGGGCCACTCTGGGAGAAGTATGGTGATTCCCCGAACCTGAAACTGGAGCCCGGGCAGGTGTATACCATCGAGCCGGGATTGGCTGTGCCTTATTATGGCTATGTTGCTCTGGAAGAGGATGTGGTGATGACCGAAACAGGAGCAGAGTACCTGGGGGAGCCGCAAAGAGAAATTGTGCTGATAAAAGGGTAGCACATGAGAAAAGACGGCAGATAAAGTATCTGCCGTCTTTTTTTGCATAAAAGCAGGGTTGAGAACGCGTGAAGAAGAGGCGGTTATTCCTGTCGGTCTTGTGCCATCCATCACTAGTTTGTCCGACATCCCAAAACTATACTCAGAGGCCGAGGTAATTTATGACAACTGAAGATCCACGAATTCTTGAACTCCGCAGAATGCGCGCAAAAGTACTTGAGGGTGGTGGTGAAGATCGTATCAAAAAGCAAAAAGCAAAAGGCAAATTAACCGCACGCGAACGAATCGATCTGCTGCTCGACTGGAACACGTTCAACGAGATCGAACCGTTCATCACGCATTCTGAGGATGAGCTGAACCTGTTAACCGAAACGTATTACGGTGATGGCGTCGTCACCGGATACGGGCAGATCAACGGGCGGACCGTCTATCTGTACTCTCAAGATTTCACCATCTATGGCGGCACACTGAGTGAAATGCAGTCTCACAAGATCTGCCGCGTGATGGACCTGGCCGTGCGTAACGGTGTGCCTTTCATTTCGCTGATCGACTCCGGCGGCGCACGCATCCAGGAAGGTGTACGTTCGATGGGCGGTTATGCCGAGATATTCAGGCGTAACGCACAATACTCGGGCGTGATCCCGCAGATCGCCGTCATGCTCGGACCCTGCGCCGGTGGAGCTGCCTATTCCCCTGCCCTGCAGGATCTCGTGATCATGGTGGAGAAAACCTCTTTCATGTTCCTGACCGGCCCGGAAGTGATCAGGGCTGTCACCGGTGAAGTGATCGATGCAGAGTCATTGGGCGGCTCGGATGTGCATACCTCGGTCAGTGGTGTAGCACACATCAGCGTGAAAAGCGAAAGAGAGGCGCTTGAAACGGTACGCCGTTTCCTGTCGTATTTGCCGTCGAACAATGTGGAGAATCCGCCTTTTACTGCACCGGCTGACAATCCCGGGTATATGGATGAATCACTCAATAGCATGGTTCCTATCGATCCCTCTGAGCCATACATCATGCATCAGGTGATCGAGAAGATCGTCGACCAGGGCTCATTCCTGGAGTGCCAGGCAAACTGGGCCCGCAACGCGATCGTAGGGCTGGCGCGCATCGGCGGGCACAGCGTGGGTGTGGTCGGGCAGGAACCGGCCATTATGGCGGGTGTGATCGACATTGATGCTGCGGATAAGATGACGCGTTTCGTCCGCATGTGCGACTGCTTCAACATTCCACTCGTCACATTCGTTGATTCGCCAGGTTTCCTTCCGGGCATCGCGCAGGAGCACGGGGGCATCATTCGTCACGGCGCAAAATTGTTGTATGCCTATTCGGAAGCCACGGTTCCGAAGATTTGTATCATCACGCGCAAAGCATACGGTGGCGCCTATGTGGTCATGTCGAGCAAGTATCTCGGAACCGATGTGACCTATGCCTGGCCGTCCGCTGAGATCGCGGTGTTAGGTGCAGAAGGCGCGACGAACATCCTCTTCAAGAAACAGATCGAGAGCGCCGCAGACCCCGCGGCGGAGCGCAAAAAGCTTGCCCAGGAATATCGCGAGAAGTTCAACAATCCATATCACGCGGCTTCCACGGGTTATGTGGACGATATTATCGAGCCACGCGAATCACGCCCGAAGATCATCGCGGCGTTATCGGCACTGCGCGATAAATACGCGCCGGCTCCTCCGCGCAAGCATGGGAATATCCCTGTATGAACAATATGCTGATCGCGCTTCAAATCACCGCGCTTGGAATGGGGCTGGTCTTTGCTGCAATCATTCTGCTCTGGGGGATGATGAACTTGCTTACATCGATCATGGCAGATAAGGAGAGTTCCCCCCCCGGTGACAGCAGCTCCGACGCAGCCGCGGCTGCCCCCGATATAGATACAGACCTCAAAGCCCAGGCCGCGGCAGTGGCTGTTGCCATGGCTTTGGCAGAGCAGCAGTCGTCCAGTGCGCACCTGTTAGCTGAGTCACCGACCACGATTGTCTCGGCGTGGCAGCTTGGAATGCGCACAAGACAGCTGTCCCAAAAAAGCACATCCATCATTCGCAAACCGCGCAAAATAGGATAGCAAATGAAATACGTTGTGAAAGTTGCAGATAAAACCTTTGAGGTGGAAATCGAAGATATCCACGCGCGGCCGGTGATCGCTCGCGTGGATGGTCAGGCATTTGAGGTCAGCCCTGAAAACGGGAGCAAGCCAGCCGCCCGGACCGAAACGAGAGCCTCTATGCCGGTAGAGCCATCCAAACCTGTATCTACTACACCGAAAGGCACAGGCAGCAGTCATCTGACGGCCCCATTGCCTGGCACAGTCGTCGAAGTCTTCGTGAAAGCCGGTGAGACGATCGAAACGGGACAGGTCGTGTTGATCATTGAAGCCATGAAAATGAAGAATAGTATCCGCTCGACGCGTGCCGGAAAAATTGCAGAGCTTCTAGTGAGCCCAGGGCAAACGGTTGCTCACAAACAAATACTGGTGAGATTTGAATGAACATTGCAGAGTTGCTTCCCGAACTGGCTAAAGGTCTCCTGCACTTTACGTGGGGCAACGCGGTGATGATCACGGCTGCACTGGTCTTGATCTATCTGGCGATCTATAAAGAGATTGAACCTGTACTGTTATTGCCCATTGGGTTTGGCTGTCTGCTTGCCAATGTGCCCCTTGCGGGCATGACTGCCGCAGAAGGCATGATGAATGTACTTTACAACGCGGGGATCGCTACAGAATTATTTCCCTTGTTGATCTTTGTCGGTGTCGGCGCAATGATCGACTTTAGCCCTCTGCTTGCGCAGCCCAGGATGGCCTTGCTGGGCGCAGCCGGGCAATTTGGGATCTTCGGTACACTGATTCTCGCCATTGCGATTGGGTTTCCGCTCAACGAGGCCGCTTCGATCGGCGTCATCGGCGCGATCGACGGACCTACATCGATCTTCGTGGCGACGAAGCTTGCTCCCGAGCTTCTGGCTCCCATTGCCGTTGCGGCGTACTCCTACATGAGCTTAATCCCTATCATTCAGCCGCCGCTGATGAAATTGCTGACCACCAAAAAAGAACGCCAGATTCGGATGGAATACACGCCCCGACCCATCTCGAAAAAGACTCTCACATTCTTCCCGATTTTGTTGACGCTTGTAGTGGGCCTGCTTGTCCCCGAGGCCACACCGTTGATCGCTATGCTCATGCTGGGGAACTTGCTGAAAGTCTCCGGCGTCGTGGACCGCCTCAGTAAAGCCGCTGAGAATGAAATTATCAATATCGCCACACTCTTCCTGGGTTTGACGATCGGCGCGACGATGAGCGCAGAAAGTTTTCTGAATCTGGCGACGATCCAAATCCTTGGCCTGGGACTGATCGCATTTGTGCTGGATACTGTCGCCGGGTTGCTGTTTGGCAAATTAATGGCGATCGTGAGCGGCTATAAGATCAATCCTTTGATCGGCGCTTCCGGCATTTCTGCGTTCCCCATGGCCGGGCGCCTGGCGGCAAAGGTCGCGAACGATGAGGACCCGGATAACTTCATTTTGATGCATGCGATGGGTGCCAACACCGCCGGTCAATTGGGAAGCGTGATCGCGGGCGGTATTTTGCTGGCGATTGTTTCGAAGCTGATTTAACCAGAAGGAGTCCAAAATCTCCAGACTTTACAGTTAGAACGACTCCAGTGGTTGGATGCCTTTAAACCTTCGTAAAATAGCTTTCTTCCACACCCTGCCAGGTTTCTTCGTACAACTTCATATATTTCGTCAACAGGGGGTGGACTCGCGCCATCTCTTCGTGTACGCGTTGAGCAATGCGGCGTATCGAGAAATGCGCATTTGCTGCAGAGCGTAACTGGCAGAACGCGTACGCTTCCCGCAAATTGAACTGGGCCAGCACGCGGCGATTAAATCCGTTGGGAACAACATACTGGGCTACACCTGGATGGAAAGAATATAGCTTCTCATACAGACTTGCCGCAGAGTTCATGGCTGCTTCATATTTTGGCGCAAAGCCTGCTTCTGTAAATAGCTTAGGAGTTGCATATCCCAGACGCGTGGTGAGCCGTTGCGGAGTTTGCGTCATCATGCGGTGGCGTTTGAACTCTGCGTAGGCACCCTGATCCATCACCAGATCAAATGTGTACGTGGAATATTCCAGCTCGCGCAGTGGTACATCGAACTTGCCCAAACGTCCCAGCAGCGATTCCGCCAGACTGGCCTTCGCAGCTTCATCCAATGATTCAATGTAGGCGTGCGCTTTGGCATAGCTCATTTCGCCAAAGCGATACAGGGCAGCGGCGAGCACTTTCGTTTCGCCGTCCTTGTCGTAATCAATGAGCCCACACCAACTTTGATCAACTCCATCGGAGTTCAAAGCTTTCTTCTCAAATTCTTCAATCTCACTACACGTCTCAACCAAATAAGGTACTGCATCTGCATATTTCACGAGAGTTGGTGTTTCGCCCAGTGCCACTTCTTTGACCCGCTCACCGACCTGGCGTACCTCCTCCAATTCGTGAGAAAGCATCTTACGGATTGTATTCTCCAGCACACGCGCATTCGCCGTCATCCCCACGTTGGCAAGCGAGGCGGCGGGGAGAATGAACCTGCAGACATCCACATACTTCGAGCGAATGCGGCGGTCCCAGGCTTCATCCTTTTCATTCTCGCGGCGCGGGAAACGCTCCAGGATCAGACTGCGCACGGGCTCCAACGAGTCCATGTATGTCTGGAATAGAAAACGAATGGTGTCCATGTATTCGTTGCAAAGAGGATGGCCCTCAAGTTCAGGCGGGATTGTGAAGTCATCCGGTCCCCACTTTTGATAACGCGTGGATTTTTCTGTGTAGGATGCCAGGCGATTTCCTTCAATGCTTTCGATGGCCAGCCGCGAGACATTCTCAAAGGCAATGTGCAGGACAGCGTGTTCTGCCACGGAGGCATGACCATACCCCACCACCCACTTCTCATGGAACTGTGCAGATTTTTCGTCGCTCAGCTCCGCAGCAATTGCACGGAACGAGTCTGGCGAGCGCGAGGTCTTGGCAAAAGCAACTGCGATCGTTTCGGGACTGAGAGAACGCGGCGAAAGCAGGTAAATTTCACGTTTGGGCATGGGGCCTCCTTTGGGAAAGTCTGGCAGATTATAAAACAAGAGCAGCAATCCAATGCGAAGAACAACCGGACAAATTCGTTTCAAAAATGTCGCATCCAGGACACCCAACAAAAATGGGCAGTCCGTGGACTGCCCATTTCGTTAGGATGGTAGTGCTTCAACCGTCTTCCTCATCCGTATTGTTAGTACAATTGCGACGATCATTGAGATCAGATACAACGCCCCGAAGATGATATAAGGAAGCCCCTGAGCACCGAGAGTGAAAAAGGCTACTGTGAACACAACAAAAAGCACAAACTGAATATACATCCATATTTTGACAGTAGAGTGATGTCCTACATCCGTTCTTTGCCGCCGGGCAAGTGAAATTAGCAGGAGAAAATACAGACCAAAAGCCAGAAACTCGCCCGTCTGCAGAATGATTCCGAACCAATCTGGTACGGTGACCCACTTCCAGAAATTTACTTCATATCTGATCGGCCAGAAAATCTCTACACCGTTGAACCACAAAATCAGGTCAAGCAGAGCATGCATCAAAATGCCAATGCCCAGGCCCAGGCCAAGGTTGTTCCATCTCAAATCGTTTTTGAGCGCGGCGACGAGATAGAAGAGAAGAATAACTGCGACCACTGTAAAAATGCTGTGAGTAAATGTGCGATGCAAACCGTGCGTATCGCCTCCCGTCAGGGTTGCGTAAGCAACAGCCAGGTTATCGAGGTCTGGGAACATGTTGCCGAGCACGAGACCAAGCAGTAACCATTCCCTGTGGGGCATCCACCGGCGTGCCACGATACCCGCCATGGCATGAACACCGTTTTGCGGCATATCTGCTCCTTCCTGAGTTTGATCTGTGGAGCTATATCCCTTAAAACCCCATAAAAGAAAAAGGGAACGGCTATTCCGTTCCCAAAATCTGGCGGCTCATCTCAACATCTTTCCAGATCTGTTCCAGCAGGAGTTCTACCGAACTGAACTTCAACTCATCACGCAGGCGGGCGGCGAATTCCAATCGCAAATCCTCGCCGTAAATTTCCCTGCGAAAATCGAGCAGGTGCACCTCCACATTTGGCGTCTCTTTATCGGGAGTAAATGTTGGATTGGTGCCAATATTGATGGCTGCCTGATACTTTTTTTCGTTCAGGTAGGCCCAGCAGGCATAGATACCCTTGGCAGGAATCATCTTCTTGGGTGAATAATCGATATTAGCCGTCGGTACGTCAATCGTCCGGCCGCGCCCATCACCGTGGATCACTGGTCCGTGCAGGCTGTAGGGACGCCCCAGCAAGCGCGCTGCCTCAGAGACATTCCCCACTTCGATCAGTTTGCGGATCTCTGTGGAGGATATAACGCCGCTCTCATCGCTCAAGGCGGGCACCACCTCGACGCTATATCCCAGCTCCGAGCCGATCTCCGTCAAGCGCGTGGCATTGCCTTCGCGTCCCTTGCCCAGAGCAAAGTCATAGCCGATCAACAAGCATTGGAGTCCGATGTGGCTCTTCAAGCGGGACATGAACTCGTGAGCCGTGACATTCGAGAGCTCGCGCGTGAATTGCTGGGTAATAACCACATCTACGCCCAATTGTCCGAGCAGTTCCGCGCGTTCCTCGGGAAGTGTCAGGCACTTGATATCACGCCCACCCAGCACAGAGGCCGGATGCGGATCAAATGTTAACACAACAGCAGGCGCGTCATTTGCATGAGCGCCTGCTGTGAGTTTTTCTATGATCTGCTGGTGACCGCGATGGACGCCATCAAAGACGCCTACGGTCAGCCAGGAACTTTTGAGGTTAACTTTTTCGAGAGAACGGTAGTGTTCCATAAAGGTAGTAATGGCTTCAGTACAAGTATAAGCGACTGAAGTCGCTACTACGCAATTTACTCCGAGGTGAAAAACACCTTCTTTGGCTGCCAGGCAGGCTGACCATCTTCGCCCTGGACAGCTTCCATGAGCGCGACCAGCTCACCCTGCGTACTGACGCCGCGCACCCGTTTACCCAGCTCGGTATCTTCCACTGCTTTGACGCGGTGCCCGTGGCGTACACCTTCCACATCATCGGGACTGAGCTCGACAGCCGGCCAGTCACCCAGGGCTTCCGCGGCGGGAATCAGGTACTGGTACCAGTTTCCAGCGTGGAAGGCTTCCTGCAGCTTGCGCAGAGGCACTGCATCACGCAAGGAGAAGCGCCCACTCTTCGTGCGGCGCAGTCCTACGAGATAGGCTCCACAACCCAGTTTTTCACCCAGATCATTGGCCAGAGAGCGAACGTAAGTGCCCGACGAACAATGTACATCGATCACCACCTCGGGCGGCGCCCATTCCAGCACCTCGAGATGATGAACTGTTATCTTGCGCGGTTCCAGCTCCACCTCTTCGCCTTTGCGGGCCATTTCGTAGGCTTTGCGCCCCTGTACCTTGACCGCAGAATAAGGCGGCGGAGTCTGCTCGATCTCACCAATAAAAGTTTTTAGCACTTCTTCGAATTGCTGCTCGGTCACATTGATCGCCGGATTCCCCTGTGTTACTTTTCCGTCTGCATCAAAGGTATCTGTTCGTGCACCCAGGCGAATAATCGCCTGATATCTTTTATCGGAAGCCGAAACATATTCACTCAATCGTACGGCCGGACCCACTAAAATTACAAGCACACCTGAGGCACGCGGGTCAAGTGTACCGGTATGCCCGGCACGGCGCAAATTTGTTCCATTGCGGATGACCTGCACCACATCATGCGACGTCATCCCAACGGGTTTATCCACTACCAGGACCCCAGATATGGCATTTTTAACATCTTGACTGTTCACTTTCATTCCTCCTTTGATAGGACGTGGCAATTATGACACATTTGTCTGAATTAGACATGAGAATTAGAGCGCAAGCATTTCCAGGGTCGTTTGTAATACCAATGGCTGGACTTCGCTCAATACACCGGGAATATCAGCCCCCGCGGCCGCTGCATGGCCGCCACCATTGAAATGTTTCGCCACTTTCGATACGTCAATACCCGGTTCCAAGGCGCGCCAAGAGATCTTGACATGGCGGTCTGTTTGTTCAACGAAAATCATCCCTACTTTGTTCCCATCGATAGCTGAAATCATATTGATTAAATCAGCGTCGTCATTGCCTCCATATCCAGATTGCCTGCGATCATCCACCGTTAAGGTGGCCCACACGATCCCATTTTTTTGCTCCAGACTGGAAAGCCCCGCTCCCCAGTACTTTGCTGCAGGAAACGATTTGTTGACCAGCGCCTTCATGTACAGGGTCGTCATGTCCACACCGGTCTCCATCAGCGAGGCGCACAGCCGTAATGCCGAAGGATTGGTATTCGAGGTTCGGAACCCGAGCGTATCGGTGACAATACCGGTCAACAGCGCGGCAGCTATGGGCTTGGTGATCTTGTAACCCCATTCCGGTAAATGATTGGTCAGGATTGCGGCGGTTGCCACCTCATCTGCTTCGATCAGGTTGAGCTTTCCAAATTTCTCATTGGTTTTGTGATGATCGATGTTAATATCCGGCTGACCAAAGTTTTCAAAGGCTTTCCCCACGCGCTTGAAATCGGCAGAGTCCACGGTAATGAACGTATCGTGTTCCCCGCTGGGTTCCTTGACGATCAGCTCGCTCCCCTCCAGGTGCCTAAATGAGGCCGGCACGCCATCCACCAGGATCATCTGTACCAACTTCCCCGCGTCTTGCAGGGCCAAGCCCAGGCCAAGCAAGGAGCCGATCGCGTCCCCATCGGGTCTGACGTGTGATGCAACAACGACTTTTCTTGATGTATCCAACCGCTCTTTAATCGCCCCGGTTATTGCTTCAGTCATATTTGGATAGCTCCTTATAAGCACAAAACTGTTTCCTGTAAGACACAAAGTTTATTTCTTTTTTCGTAATTCTGCAAGTATCTTTTCTATTCTGTCGGCGTTCTCCGGCGTCACATCCCAGTGAAAGCGCAGACGCGGAAAAGCGCGCAGCTCCACACGCGCGGAAAGATTCCGCCTGAGAAAACCAGAGGCAGATTCAAGCCCCGCGAGAACGTCGGCAGAGCGCTCAACCCCTTCCACAGCGGAGACGAAAATATCCGCATAAGCCAGCTCTTTATCAATTTTTACGTCAGTTACATAGATTTGTTTCAGACGCGGATCGCTGATCTCGTGAATTAACATCTCCGAGAGCTCCTGGCGTATTCGATCCGCGATCCGTTGAAGACGAATTCCTGAAGGCATAATTATCCACAACCTTGCGAAGGTTCAATCCCGCGGCTTGATCCACAGCACGAGCCTTCGCAAGGTTTATATTCACGCTTTTTCCACAGTGTAACAGACCAGCTGATCACCGACCTGGATATCATTGAAACTCTTAAAGCCCACGCCACATTCATATCCCTGACGGACTTCCTTTACATCGTCCTTCTCGTGACGCAGGGAACCCATGTCACCTTCATAGATAATATCCGTGCCGCGGTAGAGACGGACTTTTGCATTGCGACGCAGTTCGCCTTCCGTCACCCGGCAGCCGGCAACCTTACCAAATTTTGAGGCAGAGAATACCGCAAGTACCTGCGCTCGGCCAATCACCTTTTCGGTGGTCTCAGGCTCGAGCATACCGCTCAGGGCCTTCTCAATATCTTCGGTCATCCGGTAGATGATTTCGTAAAGGCGAATATCCACGCCTTCTTTTTCCGCCAATCGACGGGCAGAGACATCTGCCTGCACGTTGAAGCCTATGATGATGGCGCTGGAGGCGGAAGCCAACATCACATCGTTATCGCCAATATTGCCCGTTTCAGCGTACAGAATTTTGATGCCAATCTCACCTTCACCAAGTTTGTTTAATTCACTCACGATCGGGTCCAGCGAGCCCTGGACATCCGCTTTGACGATGAGATTCAGTTCCTTCGCTTCACCAGCTTGAACATTGGCAAACAAGTCCTCGAGAGAAACCTTTTTCTTCGCCTGTGCCTGGGATTTTGCCAGCGCCTGGCGTTCTGCAACAATCAAACGTGCTTCTTTTTCGGAATCCACAACTTCGAATACGTCACCGGCCGAGGGGACATCACTGAGTCCCATCACAGCCACCGGTGTGGATGGACCGGCTTTCTTAACAGGCTTACCTTTGTAATCAGAAAGTGCCCGCAGCCTGCCATGAGCCGTACCGGCTACAACGATATCGCCCGATTCAAGCGTGCCATTCTGGATCAGCAGGGTCGCCATCACGCCCTTTGATCGATCCAACTCGGCTTCGATCACGGTGCCGATCACTTTGCCATTGGGGTTTGCCCTGATGGCCGTGTTGTCCGCAACAAGCAGAACACCCTCCAGCAAATCTTCAATTCCTTGTTTCTGCTTTGCAGAGACAGGGATCACCATCGTATTCCCACCCCACTCATCAGGAACAAGCTCCTGTTCGGCAAGCTGCTGCTTGACGCGCTCGGGATTGGCATTGGCCTTATCGATCTTGTTCAGTGCCACAATGATCGGGACACGCGCCGCTTTGGCGTGCGCGATCGCCTCACGAGTCTGCGGCATCACGCCGTCGTCCGCTGCCACCACCAGGACTACAATATCCGCGCCCTGAGCACCGCGCGCCCGCATCTGTGTGAAGGCGGCATGGCCGGGCGTATCCAGGAACGTAATGGTTCTGCCGTTGAGTTCTACCTGATAGGCACCAATATGCTGCGTAATTCCACCTGCCTCGCCTGCAGCCACGTCAGTTTGACGGATGGCATCCAACAGGCTTGTTTTCCCGTGATCGACGTGTCCCAAAATGGTCACGACAGGGGGGCGATTGGTCAGCTTGGCTTCGTCTTCGCCGGCGATCATCTGGCGCCATAAAGGCACTTCCCCCGTTTCAACAACTACTTCCTCTACAACCTCAGGCACAGCTTCATAACCGTACTCCGCCACGACGATCGCGGCGGTATCAAAGTCCACGGACTGATTGATGGTTGCCATAACACCGTTGGACATCAATTTTTTAATGAGGTCTATGGGACTTTTTTCGATTTTCTGTGCCAGATCACGAATCACAATGCTGGCAGGCAATTCAATCTTGTTTCCATTGCTACTCATAGGACCACCTCCATAAACACAAACTTCGAATGAGCAATCTTAAAAAGCGTATTGCTCATTGCCGGTGAGTCCCATGAGCGATTCAGTCGATCACATGCAGTTACTCACCGGCCCCCACAATTTCTGCCTCTGTGTCAGCAGGCAGAGTATCCATAAATTCATCCAGTCGAGCGCGATCATCCTGGTTCAAGGATGTTTTCAGTGCATGGGCGAGCGCGCCCTTCAAACCACGTTCCCAGCATTCACGCCGGTCGTGCAGATAGGCTCCCCTGCCCGGCAGTTTGCCGGTCGGGTCTATCTGCACTCCATCAGAAGTCCTCACAACACGAACCATCTTCCGTTTGGGCAGTACTTCACGACAGCCCACGCATGTCCGCTGGGGCACATGTTTTACACGCTGAACAGGTTTCTTAGACACCTTCATCTCAAGTCATTACACATTGACGATGTCAACAGGCAATGACACCATAACTATACTACCAATCTTCACCGAAGTCACCATCGCCGCGTTTGTGCTTTTTGCGCCCGACAACTTCACCGCGTTCTTCATCGAATTCCAATTCGACACTCTTCTTCTTGCCCTTCTTACCTTTCTTCTTATCCGCCGATTCTTCATCCTCCCCACCAGGGGTCTGGAAGATCTCCGGCTTCATGGAGAAGAGTTCATCCAACGAAACGCCATCCTTGTGTTCATCGTCTTCTGGCTCCTCCGCACCTTTACCCTTCGGCTCTTTCTTCGCGGGAGCCTGCTTCTCTTCGACAGCGGCTGCTTCTACCGCTGCAGGAGCGGTTTCGGCAACAGCCACCGGGGCTTCGGGCTGAGGCTCAGCTGTGGCGACGGTTTCACCAACGGGTTCCGCGACAGCTTCTGCCACGGGCTCTGCCGGAGCCGGCTCGGGGAATTGGATAGCAGCAAGTCTTTCTTCGATATTGGTAATCGCCTTGGGACCAATCCCGGCCAATCCCAACACCTTGTTGGCATCCATCTTCATGGACATCATCAAGGCGCCCACCGTGTCGATCCCGGCTTCCACCAGGATATTGAAGACATGCTCCTTGAGCTCGAGCTGTTCCAGAGGCATGCCAAAGGCAGCGGTTGGAACCTCGGCGCGAGCGGTGCTGACCTTCTCTTCCTCGGCGCGGGCGGCATCTTCCTTAATCTGGATCGTGCGGCGCTCCACCCGATCCACGAATTGGGATAGCATCGTGAATTCTTCCGGCGTGACCGGTCGATTCTCTGCCTTCTTCGCCAGAACCTCTTCCACAGCCGGAATAGATTCGACCGCGTTCGGCAGGAGTCCAGCCAACTCTGGGTCACCCTGCAACTTCCGAATCGCGTCAGCCGCCGCTTCGGCCAGCGACTTAATGTCGATGCGCCAGCCGGTCAGTTTCGCAGCGAGACGGGCATTCTGTCCATCGCGCCCGATCGCGAGGCTCAGCTGGTCTTCGTTGACCACAACCGTGGCTGTGCGATTGCCTTCGACCTCCGAGAGGTAAACACCACTTACACGCGCCGGGCTGATCGCTTTGGAAATATATACGACGGGATCCTGGTCCCACTGGATAATGTCGATTTTTTCGTCGTGCAATTCCTTGACAATGGCCTGAATGCGAACGCCCTTGATGCCCACACAGGCCCCCACCGGGTCTACGCCTGCCTGGGTGGCCATCACAGCTACCTTGGCACGCGCACCGGGCTCACGGGCGATCGCGCGGATTTCCACGACACCATGATAAATTTCAGGGACTTCATTCTCGAGCAAACGGCGTAGGAAGTTACGATGGGCGCGGGACAGGATGATTTGAGGTCCGCGTGAGCCGTCCTTCACTTCCAGCACCACCGCGCGGACGCGGTCATGCACCTTGAAGCGCTCGCCGGGAATGCGCTGATTAGCAGGCAGCACACCTTCGGCTTTCATATCCAGGCCGATGGTCGTTGCCTGTGCATTCGTCGCCTGGACGACGCCGCTGACGGTCTCGCCCACCTGACGCTCAAAGTACTGCATTTGGTTCGAACGCTCCGCCTCACGGATGCGCTGCTGGATCACCTGGCGTGCCGTCTGTGCAGCCACACGCCCGAAGTCTGCAGGCGTGGTCTCGACAACGACCATGTCGCCCAGCTGTGCCTCAGGGTTTACCTTGCGCGCTTCTTCTAACAGGACCTCGGTCTTTGGTTCCTGCACATCTTCAACAACTTCTTTTTCGGCAAAAACCATGACCTTACCGGTATCCGGATCGATTTTGGCTTCGACATGCTGTGCGGTGGACGCGTTGACAGCCCGCCGATAAGCCGAAACCATGGCGGACTCGATGGCCCCAAGGATGATATCCTTCGAGAGCTGTTTTTCCTCCAACACTTCATTGAAAGCCAGGGCGAACTCGTTCTTTGACATGCTAACTGCTCCGTTTACTCCTACCGCCTGTTTGATTGGCAACTGAACTTTTAATGATTTTACAAGCTTAGATCACATCTCAAGTTCCGTTAATCACGCGGCACTGTGTATTACAAGCAGAAAAGTGGGGGTTGCCCACTTCTCGGTGCGTTCGGTAATCGTTTCGTGCGGAAGTATTTTAGCATAGCCGATAAAAACATGCAAGATATAATAGTCAGAATGTCTCAAAGAAACCTCGATAAAGCTGCACTACGCGGTGAACCTTCCTACGTCTGGCGGGCAGGGCAACAACGCAGACTAGAGATGATCATCAAAGCCGCAGGCGAACGCATCAAAGGCTGTGTCCTTGAAAATGGATGCGGCGTCGGCATGTATGTGGAACACCTCTCCCCGTTTGGTGGAACGGTCATTGGGCTGGAATATGACTTCGAACGCGCTGTCGAAGCCCGGATAAACTCTCCACAAATCGTCAACGGCGCGGGGGAATTCCTCCCGTTTCCTTCCCAGACCTTCGACCTGATCCTCAGCCATGAGGTGCTCGAACACGTCCAGGATGACCGTACCGCGATCTGCGAGATGATCCGTGTCTTACAGCCTGGCGGGCGCGTAGTATTGTTTATTCCCAACCGCGGCTATCCCTTTGAAACGCATGGAATCTATTGGAGAGGGAAATATAGCTTTGGCAACAAGCTATTTGTGAATTACTTGCCGCGGCCATGGCGAGATCTGCTCGCACCCCATGTGCGTGTTTATTCGAGGAACGATCTGGAGAATCTGTTCATCAACCTTCCGGTAAAGTTCATCGAGCAGACCATTATTTTCGGTGCGTACGACAATATCATCGCACGGTTTGGACCGCTTGGAAAAGTTTTGCGAGCCGTGCTGCAAACACTGGAACGAACGCCATTGAAAATATTTGGTCTTTCCCACGTTTGGGTTGTGGAGAAAGTAAGAGACTGAACCATGACGCATCCGCGAAGGCGGAACCCTACCACTAGAATTCGGATAACTTTGGTAGAATAACAAGCGTTGACACGATATAGGGAGTAGCCATGGCGCCGTGCGGATGACCGGCGTCACCAGTTGGTCGTCAAGACGGAGCGAACGCTCTCGGCCACCTGCATGTGTGAGATGCACACTACTGGCGAGACTATCACGACGAGGGCAGTGAGGTCTCGCTTTTATGTTTAACCACCACAATGGAGGAGAGAATTCATGTTTGCCGAATCAATTTGGCTCTGGATCGGTTTTAATCTGTTTGTGCTTGCCTTGCTCGCTATAGACTTAGGTGTATTCCATCAGAAGGCTCATAGAGTCTCTATCAAAGAGGCAACCATTTGGAGTATTGTTTGGATCACATTATCTCTGCTCTTTAACCTGGCAATTTACTTCTTTTGGGATCGGTTTGTGCCGGCCAGCGACTATTCCAATAGTGAAGCCGCCCTCGCTTTTTTGACAGGCTATCTACTTGAAAAATCGCTCAGCGTCGACAATATATTTATTTTTGTCGTGATCTTCACATATTTCGCGGTTCCAGCGATGTACCAGCACCGGGTACTATTCTGGGGCATCCTGGGGGCCTTGATCATGCGCGGCACTTTGATCGTGATTGGATCGGCCCTGTTAGAGGAATTCCACTGGATCATCTATGTGTTTGGCGCGTTTTTGATCTTCACGGGACTTCGAATGGCCATTGAACGCAATGAAGAGGCACATCCAGAAAAAAACCCGGTGATCAAGCTGTTACGCAGGATCATGCCAGTTACGGAGAATTATGAAGGCGACCAATTCTTTGTCCGGAGAATGGGAAGAGTTATGGCGACTCCGCTCTTTCTAGTTCTGTTGGTCGTGGAGACCACCGATTTGATCTTTGCGGTCGATTCGATCCCGGCCATTTTTGCGGTCACCAATGATCCGTTCATTGTTTACACCTCGAATGTCTGTGCCATCCTGGGGTTGCGTTCGCTCTATTTTTTATTAGCCGGCGTTGTGGACAAGTTCCACTACCTGAAACTTGGGCTATCCGCGGTGTTGGTATTTGTGGGAATCAAAATGGTCCTCGCCGATGTGTACAAAATCCCTATTGGCTTGTCCCTGGCTGTGATTGCCAGTATTCTCACGATCTCGATCGTTGCCTCGCTCTTGCGCGCCCGGCGTCTTCTGGAGCTGGAGAAGACAATCGGCTCATAAGCCAAAGACTATCGATAGTAAATAAAGCAGCACTCTATTTCGTGAATAGAGCGCTGCTTTTTATGCCAAAGATGCCTCATGCTCGATAGGGTCCCGAAAGTCATAGATCCCATCCTTAACTTCCCACTCTTTCCCGCAGCTCGGGCATTCCAGATATGTGTGCTGCTCGATTAAAGGTGCATGTTCACAGGCTGGACATTTGAAAAAGGAAAGGATATCGACATGCCCAGAATTGCGAGGGATGCCTGACTCAGGCTGGCCACGAAGGTCACCTTTGCGTGCCCTCACAAACACACTCGGAGTGTACTGCCACCAGGCGCCTGTCCATTGGAACAGTGAATCAAGGGCAACAAGAATTCCTGTAGGAACGATCCGCTTGAGCAAGCCGACACGGAAATGAGAAAGCGTCAACGTTTTCTCAATGGCAAAGCCCAGTCTCTCCAACCAGCTCCGAATAGCCCTGGGATGAAAATCGAAGTTCAGTTTCACGAACTCAAAAGGCTCCAACGAAAATGGACTCCACGTTTGCCTGCCGAGCAGGTAGCGCACAACGGCTTTGAGGTTTTGTTTATTCGCAAATTCCAGGATAAACACTCCGCCTGACTCCAGTGTATTTCTGACCTGATTCAGAGCCTTCGGCGCGTCCGCCATGTGGTGCAAGGTGCGGATCATGGTCGCGGCATCGAATAGGCCATTCACAAACGGCAGGCGGTACACATCCGCCGCGACGTAAATATATTTCTCTGATGTACCCAGCCGCTGCTGGGCCTGCTCCAATTGCGTGCGTGAGTAATCTAACAGGACGATCCGCTCAAAACCGCGGTAGCGAGGGGTATTTCGCCCGGCGCCCGCGCCAACCTCCAGCAAGAGTCGCCCGCTCGCAGGCAGCAGGCGCTTGAGAGCGATGGCTTCCGTGCGATCCTCGTATTCGCGCCCACCTTTATCCCAGAAGGAGGTTTGATAGTCGGAGCCTTCGTAATTGCAAACAGGAGGAGTGTTCACCATGATCAGTATTCAGTGTTCAGTGTTCAGTGTTCAGTTTTTAGTTTGCTGTGAAGAAGTAACGAAATATTTCCCCTCTTCTTCACGGGCCTGGTATGGAGACGGATTGCAAAATTGTTCTGCTTTCGCCATCATCCCACCGAGCAAACGACCAATTTCCATACATTTCTCAAGAAGAAGCGCTTTCGCCTCTTCTTTAGAAATGTATTCACAATCAAATGCAGTTTCGATCCAATGCTGAGTTTCTTGCTGTTCACCGTCCGAATCAGTGAGCTTGCTCACGAAGTGTTTCTCATATCGTCTCTTTGCCCAAGCTTCTGCAATTTGCGCCCCCGTGGAGCGGGAAGAACGCCTGATTTGATCAGTAAGAGAGTAAGCCTCTTCCCTGGGGAAGTGCTTCGTGAGTCTAAAAATCTCTAAGGCCAATTCCCTGGCTTTCCGATATACGATCAAGTCACGAAAACTGGCAGCATATTCTAACTTAGCCATCTTTGCTCTCACTCATTACTGAATACTGGTTACTGAATACTTCCGACAACTACTTCCCGTTCAACCCACGACCAATGGCACGATATCCAAAGCCCATGTCATGCATCACCGCGGGATCGTAAATGTTGCGACCATCATAAATGACAGGCGTCTTGAGCAGTTGTTTTACTTTCTCGAGATCGAGCTGTTTGAATTCGTTCCACTCAGTAACAACGACCAACGCATCGCAACCATTCGCCATTTCGTATACATCATCGCAGATCTCTACAGCGGGCATGAGAGGAGCGGCCGTCTGGCGCGCCACCGGGTCATACCCGCGCACCTGTGCACCCGCGACAACGAGCGCATTGGAGATGTCAATAGAAGGCGCGTCGCGCATATCGTCCGTGTTGGGTTTGAACGCCAGCCCGAGAAGGCCGATCCGCTTGCCTTTCACACTGCCGCCCAGCAGCTCTTCCAGATGTTTGACAACGGTCTTGCGGCGATCATAATTCACATCCATGACCTGATTCAGAATGCGCGGGTTCAAGCCTTTTTCCTTTGCCATGTACGCCAGGGCCTGCACATCCTTCGGGAAACACGAGCCACCCCACCCCAGGCCTGCATCCAGGAAGAAGCGTCCGATGCGCGCATCATATCCCATGCCCGCAGCCACTTCCTTCACATCCGCGCCGACCAGCTCGCACAGGTCAGCCAGCTCATTGATGAAGGAAATTTTTGTAGCAAGGAAGGCATTACTCGCATACTTGATCATTTCTGCCGTGCGCAGATCGGTGATCACGATGGGGGCTCGCAGCGGCAGGTGCAATTGCGCAACTTTATCCGCCGCGTCCCGGTCCAGCGAACCGATCACATTTCGGTACGGGTTCATAAAATCGCCGATCGCTGAACCTTCCCGCAGGAATTCCGGACAGGATACCACGGCAAAGTTAATCGGTTCAGGTTGGGCACTTTTTACGATATCCGCAACCCAGTCACCGGTCCCGATCGGTACGGTGGATTTATTGATGATGATCAACGGCGCAGTCATGTTTTGGGCAATCGAGCGCGCCGCCGAATCTACATATTGCAGATCCGCATTGCCGTCCACGCCCGAAGGAGTTCCTACGGCAATAAAGGCAAACTCCACGCCTTTAAGCGCCTCAGCATACGAGGTGGTGAAAGATAACCTTCCACCCTTCGTATTGCGCTTAACCAATTCTTCGAGACCAGGCTCATAGATCGGCATGATCCCTTTTTTCAGGTTTTCGACACGTTCCTCATCAACATCGAGGGCGATGACGCGATTCCCCAAGTCGGCAAAACAGGCCGCGGTCACAAGTCCCACATAGCCAACGCCGATCACACAGATTTGTTTCATGTTGTTGTTCCTCTTTAGTAGATAGTTTCCCGCGCAAGCAGGATCAAACTCTTATCGCAAGGTGAATAGCACCTTATCGACTGATTTCGTGGGTCTTTTGGTTCTTCTTTTTGTCCTTATTTCTGCCAAACGCCCCCTCAACCGTGCTGAGAAACCCATCCATATGAATGGGCTTCGACACATATCCATCGCAGCCTGCCTCCAGAGCACGCTTGCGTTCGTTCGGTAGCGTATGAGCGGTCAACGCGTATAAAGGGATCAATTTTGTAGCTTCGTCGCCTTTTAATTTCTTAGCGGCGTTCCAGCCATCCATTTCCGGCATCCCCAGGTCCATCAGGATCAGATCAGGCTTCTGCAGACGGGCTGCCGCCACACCATCCCGCCCATTGACCGCCAAAAAGACATCGTATCCCGCGCGCTCCAAAATGAAACGCACAAGCTCGTAGTTGTCCATGTTGTCTTCCACGACCAGAATGCGTCCCTTGCTCATCGCCATAAATATACCGCGTCTCCGTCCATCGGGCAATGACGTATAATCCTAGCGCCATGCGCATACTCTATGTGGCTGACGGCCGCTCCCCCATTGCCCAAAACTGGATCCGTTACTTCGCCGAACGTGGAGACGAAGTGTATCTGGCTTCGACGTTTGCGAGCTCGGTGGACTTCCCGCTTCATGACCTTGAAATCATCCCTGTTGCCTTTAGCGCGTTCAAAAAAGAGAATCAACGCCCCGGCACCGCTCCCGCGCGGACCGTGAGGTTGCGTACCGCCATCAGACAGTGGTTCGGCCCCCTCACCATTCGACGCGCGGCACAACGGTTGCGTGGGTTCGTCGAGCAGGTGAGGCCCGATTTGATTCATGCCATGCGGATTCCCTATGAGGGAATGATGGCTGCTGACGCCTACTCGGGCATTCCATTGCTCGTTTCCACCTGGGGGAATGACTTTACGCTGCACGCCCCATCTACGCGGCTGATGAGTCACTACACGCGCTGGACCATGCAGGTGGCCGACGCGCTCCACGCGGATTGTCGCCGTGATGTGCGGTTAGCCAGGGACTGGGGATTCAAAGGACAAAAACCGGATCTGGTCGCACCGGGCAACGGCGGCATTCGAAGCGATATTTTTTATCCCCCGGCAGAACCTGTGGAGGAGCCGGTCATTCTCAACCCGCGCGGGTTCCGTCCCTACGTCTGCAACGAGGCATTTTTCCACGCAATTCCCCTTGTGTTGAAGAAACAACCAGATGCCAAATTTATCTTTGCGTTAATGGCCGGTGAATCACAGGCGCTGCACTGGATCCGAGAATTAAAGATTGGTCATGCCGTTGAACTACTGCCAGCGCTGGCACATTCTCAAATGGCAGACATATATCGTCGGGCGCAGATCGTCGCTTCTCCCAGCATTCATGACGGCACGCCGAATTCACTGCTCGAGGGCATTGCCTGTGGGTGTTTTCCGGTCGCAGGTGATCTGGAATCCATACGAGAATGGATCACGTCAGACGAGAATGGGTTTTTAGTCAATCCTACAGATCCGACTTCGATCGCGGAAGCGATCCTCTCGGCAATCGAAAATAAAAGCCTGCGGCGCGAGGCCGCAGGTTTAAACCAAAACATAATTACCGCCCGCGCGGAATACAGGATCAACATGGAGAGCGCGACAGAATTCTACGAAGGGATTGTCGGCAGGCCGGTAAGCAACCAGTAGGATTTGTTTAATCTACAACTCGTTCCGTGTGCGGCTCGCGCATGTACTCCAGCCTCTGCCGCAGTTCGATCTTACGCTCGTCGGCGGCGTGACGAACTTCATTGAAGAAGCTTTCGCCACGAGCGCGGAGCTCTGCACGTAATTGGTCGCCAGATTCTGGAGCCATTAGCAGGGCAATCGTCGAACCCACCAATCCTCCAACGGTAACACCGATCAGGAAGCCAAACATTCTTCTCATGATTTTCTCCTCTTCTCTGCCCCTGCCGGGACATTTTTTTATCAAAATGATTATACGCCACTTGCCCAATTGCTTCAATTTTTCATAACGATTCGGAGTTGAAAATATTACTCCTACAAAATGTTTACTCATTTCGGTATGTCCGAAAAAGAGATTCTGTGGAATAATCAGACTGCCGCGCGTATCCGCGCTGCGTGAACGCGACGGCATATTTTTAATCAAGCTGTAAAAGCGCGGCCCAAAAGGGGATGACCGCACCAAACGGCTCCTACCATTTCGGAGGATACCATGTCTACACCTGCACCCATTTCCACCAGCGCGCCTGCACGCAAAAAAGTCACTACGCTTACCTATCGTCAGAAGAAGGAACGCGGTGAGCCGATTACCATGCTCACCGCATACGACTATCCCACCGCCATGGCCGTGGATCGGGCCGGGATCGACTCGATCCTGGTTGGCGATTCATTAGCGATGGTTGTGCTCGGCTATGAAACGACGCTACCGGTCACTATGGAAGAGATGCTCCATCACTGTCGCGCGGTGGCGCGCGGTGCAAGATCTGCCCTGCTGATCGGGGACATGCCGTTCATGTCCTACCAGGTCTCCGTGGAAGAGGCGACGCGAAACGCGGGTCGCTTTCTGCAGCAAGGCAGCATGGACGCGGTCAAGCTCGAGGGCGGGCGCGAACGCGCCGAGGCGATCCGCTCGATCACCAGCGCGGGAATTCCCGTGATGGGACACATCGGACTCACACCACAATCCGTCAACCAACTCGGTGGGTTCCGTGCCCAGGGCAAGACAGCCATAGCAGCCAAAAAGTTGGTTGAAGATGCGCTGATCTTGGAAGAGTCAGGCTGCTTCAGCGTTGTTCTCGAGTCGGTACCAGCCCGGCTGGCAGAGCTGATCTCGAAGAAACTATCCATCCCCACGATCGGCATTGGCGCAGGCGCCGGCTGTGACGGGCAGGTGCTGGTCACACATGACTTGCTGGGTCTGTTCGACCGCTTCACACCCAAATTTGTAAAGAAATATGCAGACTTCCATCGCGAGATGCAAAGGGCATTCGCCGATTACATCGAAGATGTAGAAACGAAACGCTTCCCTGCCCAGGAGCACATCGTCGAGATGGATGATCGTGAGTGGGAGATGTTGTTGAAAGAGGTTGGTTAGTCCAACAAGCAGGTGACAGTCACTTCTATAGTGACTGTCACCTTATTCTATAATGAACACGAACATCCTCATTATAGGCACGGGCGCGCTTGCGACCCTCTTTGCTGCGCGACTGGCACAGGCAGGCTGTGAGATCACTATGCTTGGCAGCTGGAAAGCCGGGCTGGATGCACTGCGTGAACACGGCGTACGATGCGTCGATGCACACGGGGATGAGCATCAATTCCAGGTTCATGCGACAGATGACCCACGACAATGTAAGGGAATTAAGTATGCGTTCGTCGTTGTCAAAGCCTGGCAAACGGAGCGAGCTGCAGGTCAACTCAAAGAATGTCTTGCACAAGATGGGCTGGCTGTCACGCTCCAAAACGGACTTGGCAACTGCGAAACGCTCGTGCACAGCCTGGGCCTGGGCCGCGTGGCGCTGGGCACTACCACAACCGGAGCGACCCTGCTGGGGCCGGGATTGGTGAGAGCCGGCGGAGAGGGGGTGATTTCCATCGAACAGCATCAGGCGCTCGGTCCAATCGAGGCGGCGCTGAGATTAGCAGATTTCAATCTCAACGTTGTCGAAGATGCACAGTCGCTTGTTTGGGGAAAACTGGTCATCAATGCAGCTATTAATCCACTCACCGCATTATTACGAGTCCCAAATGGAAAGTTGTTGGAGCGCCCACCTGCACGCGAGATGTTGAAAACACTGGCATGTGAGACCGCAAGGGTAGCTGCTGCAGAAAAAATCACTTTGCCGTTTGCCGACCCTGTTGCTGCAGCCGAGGAGGTGGCGGTTAAGACGGCAGCAAACCATTCCTCTATGCTGCAAGACGTGCTGCGCGGCGCGCCCACAGAGATCGATGCCATTTGCGGTGCCGTGGTACAAGTAGGGCAAAAACACAAGATCGATACAACTGCCAACTGGTCCTGCTGGAAGCTGGTAAAGGCGATAGTGGGGTGACAGCGGAGTGAAAGTCTCCAGACTTTGAGATTTCAACGACAGGAGTCGTTGACTCCGTGCTTTAAATAGGGTGACATTCTTCCACTAAGTTGGTGTATTTTGTTGGATTACCCCATTTTCATTGCATGGTAAGATACATGTAGATTATATAGATTTTGGAGGTCACTTATGCGCAAGTGGCTTGTATTGACCTTGCTTTTCAGCTTACTGTTATCCCCCTTGAGCGTGAGCGCACAGGGCAGCATCAAACTAGACTCCATGAGCATTGAGCTCTGGTCTGAATATGACAAACCAAGTATGTTGGTGATCAAGCAATTCGTTCTAGCTCAAGATACGCAATTTCCAGCCGAGGTGACATTACGCTTTCCGAAAGATGGCAATCTGGTTGCTGTGGCAATTGAAAAGAATGGCGAGTTTTTCAATACAGACTTCTCAGGCCCCGTAGAACAGGGAGACTGGCAGGCGATCACGATCCCCGTAGAGTCGTATGAACCCCATCGAATGGAATATTATCAGCCGCTTACCCGTGATGGGGACAAACGTCAGTTCAAATATCAATGGTTTGGGGATTACTACGTCAAGGATTTCGCGGTAACCATCCTCGTTCCCGCAGATAGCACAGAATTCATCACATCTCCCGTTCTGCAAAATACAACTACAGCATTGAATGGAGCAGCCATCACGGGCACAGTGATCCAGAATGAGCTCACCATGGGCAATTCCTTTCAGTTCGAAGCGGAATACCAGCGCGCATCTGATACGCTAACTGATCCGAGGCAGTCCGACCAGATTCAGCCGTCGGAGCCGGTGAGCGAGAACACGCCCGGACGTGTCTCCATTGCCAATTTGCCCGTGATCATTGGCGCCTTTGGTCTGGCGCTGATTGGAATCGCGCTTTTTTCCTACTGGCGGTCCACTCAATCGAGTGAAAGTAAACCCCGTAGACGGCGACGTCAATCTCAGGCAGAGGCAGAGGAACAGGCGTACTGCCATGAATGTGGTGCACGTGCGCATCCGGGCGATCGGTTTTGCCGCACCTGTGGCAGCCGATTAAGAGTCGAGTAACTAGCAGGAGCAGCTGAAAAGAGAACGAGGCGAACCGTGATCCTGGGCGTACCTTACATTGTCCTTGTCTACTTCATCTACGGCCTGGCATTCTTCAGCATGGGTCTACTGGTGGCTGTAGAAGGCGGGCGCGCCTCTGATCTACGTTTACGGAGAGCGCTGCCTCCACTGGCAGGCTTTGGTCTGGTGCATGCCGCCCATGAGTGGACGGAAATGTATGGTCTCATGGGGCATCCAGCCAGTTCTTTTGAAGTATCAATTCTGTGGGGAATTCAGCTCGCCACTCTGGCATTCTCATTTATTTCACTGGCAGCTTTTGGGAGCTTTCTTCTGGCTGAGGATGAAATCACCCGGCGCCTATTCCTGTTGATCCCGATCGGGCTGCAGGCCGTCTGGGTCTTTGGTTTGTATAATTTCCGAGGACAATATACCGGCCAGGTTCTCTGGGATGTGGCCGACGCCTGGACACGTTACACGCTTGCGATCCCATCTTCCCTTCTCACTGCCATTGGACTGGTGGTACAACAACGGGCATTTCGCCGCTCGGGGCTGATCCGTTTCGGGCAGGACGCGTTGTGGGCGGCCATTACGTTTGGCTGGTATGGATTGTTCGGGCAGTTTTTCGCAAAAAATACCCCCTTATTCCCATCAAATTTCATCAACCAGCAAACTTTCTTTGAGCTGTTCGGCTTTCCCATTCAGATGTTCCGTGCTGTGACAGCCGTTGCGGCAGCCCTGTTTGTCATTCGTTTTTTGCGGGCCTTCCAAGTGGAAGCGGAACGCAAAATCGCCGATTTACAAGCCGCCCAGCTGGAGGAATCCCAGCAACGTGAGATCATGCGAGGTGAGCTGTTCCGGCGCGTGGTGGCAGCCCAGGAAGCCGAGCGGCAGCGGATTGCGCGCGATCTGCACGACGAGACCGGTCAATCTCTAACGGCCATCGGCATGGGATTACGCGGTCTTTCGAGCAAACTCGGCCATCGCAACAAGGAAGCGTCTGGAACGCTTCATAAACTGGAAACACTGACTGCCGATTCCCTCAAGGAATTACAACGTCTCATTTCCGATCTACGCCCATCTCACCTGGATGACCTGGGACTCTCATCGGCCCTGCGCTGGTATGCAGGCAAAATACAGGAACACTCCACCATCAGCGTCAGAGTGGATATTCTTGGTGAAGAATGTGATCTCGATGAATCGATGAAAATCGCGATCTTTCGCATCATCCAGGAATCACTCAACAATGTGATCAAGCACGCCCATGCAACCCATGCCAATATCTATCTGCGGTTTGAGGAGAAGAGTGTTCGCATTAATGTGCGTGATAATGGCATAGGCTTCGATCTGGATAGCCGAAAACAACAGCGCACCAGCCGTCCATGCCTGGGTCTGGCGGGCATGCAGGAGCGCGCCGCGCTGCTGGGTGGAACTGTTTCTGTGCAGTCACGCCCGGGCTATGGCACCGAAGTAGAAGCAGTAATCCCCTATCATCATGCCGGAGCAGTTTTCCACAAGTTTGAAGAGGTAAAGAAATGACCATACGACTGCTGTTGGTGGATGACCATGCCGTGGTTCGCTCCGGGTTGAAAATGCTCCTGGAAAACGAACGCGATGTTGAGATCATCGGTGAAGCCTCGTCTGCCACAGAGGCTATAGAGGCAGCCACACGCCTCAAACCCACTGTGATTTTGATGGATATCGGTCTGCCCGATCTTTCAGGTATCGATGCAACCCGCGCCATCAAGAAGCAGACCCCTGACGTTGCGGTGGTTGCCCTGACTATCCACGAAGATGAGGAGTATTTCTTCAAGATGCTGGAAGCAGGTGCATCAGGATACGTGCCCAAACGTGCTGCGCCCGAGGAATTGCTGACCGCCATCCGCGCCGCGGCAACAGGACAGGTCTATCTGTATCCGTCGCTTGCCAAACTGCTCGTGCGTGATTTCCT
>DATHTL010000036.1:0-7183 GCA_035463255.1 Anaerolineales bacterium
ATGAAGTTGAAGATCGGATGACCGCCGCGAAACAGGTCGAAAGGATCTTCCGCGAAGAGCACGGTCGCGTCCTGGCAGCACTGATCAGCCACTTCGAGGATTTCGACCTTGCAGAGGATGCCCTCCAGGATGCGCTGGTCAACGCGCTGGAGCGTTGGCAGCGCGATGGCATTCCCGATAATCCAGGGGCCTGGCTGACGACTGTCGCCAGGCGCAGAGCCATCGACCGGATACGACGTACAGCAGCTCTCGAAGAGAGTTTACGAGTTCTCGATCCTCAACTTTTTTCATACGATGAGCACGAAATGGACGAAACCCAGATCCCGGACGATCGTCTGAAATTGATGTTCACCTGTTGCCATCCTTCGCTGGCACTGGAAGCGCAGGTCGCGCTGACGCTGCACACCCTCGGCGGCCTGTCCACGCAGGAGGTGGCGCGTGCGTTTCTCGTCGCCGAGCCGACCATGGCGCAGCGGCTGGCGCGGGCACGTAAGAAGATCCGCGAGGCGGGTATCCCCTATCGTGTGCCGCCTGCCGACCTGCTGCCTGAACGTCTGAATGCCTTACTTGCAGTGATCTACCTGATTTTCAACGAGGGCTACGTCGCCACGAGCGGCGATACACCCATCCGAGGCGAGCTATGTGGCGAAGCGATCCGTCTGTGCCGTGTATTGGTACACCTGTTGCCCGCGCAGCAAAGTGCCGAGGCGCGCGGTCTGTTAGCGCTGATGTTGTTACACGACTCACGAAGAGAAGCACGCCTCACCTCGGCAGGGGAGTTGGTTCTGCTCGAGGAGCAGGATCGTACCCGATGGGACCAGGCAAAAATTCACGAGGGGATTGCGGTTCTGGACGAGGCGCTGGCGCTTTATGATCCCGGACCTTATCAAGTGCAGGCAGCCATCAGCGCGCTGCATGCCGAAGCAGCGACACCCGAGGTTACCGATTGGCGTCAGATCGCAGCGCTTTATGACAGGCTGGCGACGATGATCCCCTCCGTGGTCGTCGAAGTAAATCGTGCAGTAGCAGTCGCAATGGCGCGGGGCGTGCCGGAAGGTTTGCAGATGCTGCTGCGACTCGAAAGCCAGGCAGAGGGTTTTTATCCCTATCACGCGGCACGCGCCGATCTGCTGCGTCGAACCAACCAGCGTGAGGCGGCTGCCGATGCGTACAGGCGAGCACTCGATCTATGTGGCAACCGCGCCGAGCGCGCCTATCTTCAGCGGCGGCTCAATGAGATGGAGCACCTCGTTGATGAGTGAACGAAGATACAGGAGCATAGTACAGGTGCATGAAGAATCAGTTCTGGCAAGCATTTAGCCTGCTCTATCGTTATCCGGCATTCCGGCGCCTCTGGATTGGCAGATCGATATCGCTATTTGGCGATGCCTTGACTCTGATTGCCCTGCCCTGGTTCGTCCTGCAAGTCACCGGATCAGGTACGGCAACAGCCGGTATTCTCCTCACCCTGCAGCTTCCCGCCATCCTCACAAGCATGGTCATTGGCTCCTTGATCGACCGCTTCCAACCCCGAGCCATTATCGCGATCGATAATGGCCTGCGCACCTTCATCATCAGCCTGATTCCCATCCTGTATTGGTTCGGACTGCTTGAGCTATGGCTGCTTTTTCTGCTGACCTTCTTCGCGGGTATGCTGGTCCCTGCCACGGAGGTTGGGTCGCGCAGCATCCTGCCCGATCTTGTCGAGGATAAAGACCTGGAGGGCGCGAATATGCTCTGGTCGTTCAGCCTCAACCTCTCCCTGGTCATCGGACCCGCGGCTGCCGGGCTGCTCGTTGCTTCCTTCGGAGGTCCATCGGTGCTGCTCATCGACGCGGGGACCTTTGCTGTCATGGCGATTGTTGCCGTCACACTTCCTATCCTTAAACGGAGTCAGCCTCCGGCACGGGCTCCTCTCGCAGAGCGTCTGGGGTTACGTCAACTCTGGCAGATGAAGGTGGTGAGATACACTACCCTGCTTAGCCTGGTATTCTTTTTCTCCTATGGGCCCTTAGAAGCTGCCTTACCCCTCTATAGCGACTTTATCCTTCAAACGGACGCGCGCGGCTACGGGTTGCTCTGGTCCGCGTTGGCAGTCGGTGCGCTGATCGGAACCATGAGCAGTACAATTCTCAGCAGGCATCTGCGCCCGGGCGTTGCCTTACCGCTGATCGCACTCCTTTGGGGTGCCAGTCTTTTGCCTATGGTGTTTATCAACGACCTTTGGCTGGCATGTGGACTTCTCTTATTGGGTGGCGTGATGTGGGGACCCTATACACCGATGGAGACGACGTTGCTGCAACGCAACGTCCCCAAGGCACAGTTGGGCAGGGTCTTTGGGGCACGCTCCACCTTACTCACAGGTGGAGCGCCACTGGGTTTGGCCATGGGCGGCATACTACTGGCGTTTATACCTTCCACCAGTGTGATTGCCCTTTCAGCCATTGCTTGCATCCTGGTCGGTCTGGGCGGACTTGTATCCCCGACATTCCGAGGCCTGGCGCTTCCCGCTGCAGACGTCGCCTCCTAAAGGGAGCTACGACCACAGGCGCATGGCTTATTTAAGACAGGAAAGATATGCGTTCCTAATTCGGACTCTCTGGTTTTGCCTGGCCAAATACCCTGATCAGGTAGCTGTTCTGTAAATCCAGCAGGGTTCATGGTTTTGCACTTTTGAAGATAGTTCGTGTTTGAAACGGAAATTTGAACAAGCGATACAACTGAAACTGCTTGCGTTTCAGACCCTTGAGATCGCAATATAGTTATAATCCCGTTCGTTTGATTGCGATCTTGGTAAACCCTTTGAAGTGAACCCATGACTGTTATTACTCTCACTACTGACTTCGGCATCCGTGATGGCTTTGTAGGAATCATGAAAGGAGTGATCTACGGCATCGCTCCACAGGTGAAGATTGTGGATATCAGCCACACGATCGCACCGCAGAATGTGCGCGAGGGGATGTTCACTCTATGGCGTGCAATGCCATTCTTTCCTTCGGGAACAATCCATGTCTGTGTTGTGGATCCTGGCGTGGGGACGGCGAGACGTCCGCTTGCCGCGCGAGTGGGGGAGCATTACTTTGTCTGCCCCGATAATGGCCTATTGACGCCGCTTATTCTGGAGGCAGAGGAGAATAAAACATCCCTTGAATTCGTTCATTTGAACAACCCAAATTTCTGGCTGCCAAAGATCAGCCGCACATTTCATGGACGTGACATCTTCTCACCGGTGGCAGCGCACTTGGCTAACGGTGTTTCACTGGATGAGCTGGGAACTCCGTTTCACGACCCCGTTCGCCTCGAGCTGCCTCGACCCGAAAAGACGGAGCAGGGCTGGATCGCTCATGTCACCGCCATCGATATCTTCGGCAACCTGACTATGGACTTACCCGTTTCTGCGCTGGACCGCCAGACAGATATCATCTTCCGCCTGCGAGGAGCTGAAGTGCGCGGGATTACGGAATCCTATGGACACAAGCAGCCCGGCGACCTGGTGGCGGTTGTGGATAGCGAAGATTATCTGGAGATTGCCGTCGTCAATGGTAGCGCCGCGCAGCAGTTGGACGCGAAGGTGGGGGATATTGTGGAAGTCATTTATCTTTGATCCTTTTGCACTTAGATGGGGGGCGGGCATAGCGAGGGAGACCTGCGCGCCTCTACGCCTACTACGTTCAGCGCGAGAAACTGTTATATAATGTGCCCAACTTCTCCTCAGGAAAACACATGTCTGACTCCCCGTTGGTGATCGAAAACCTGTCGTTCCAATACCGTACTCGACCTGAACCAGCCATCGAAAACATCTCATTTGAGCTAAAACCCGGGGAAATGCTTCTGATCGCAGGCTCCAGTGGCTGTGGCAAGACCACGCTGGCGCGCTGCATCAATGGTTTGATTCCACGCTCGTATCGGGGAAAGCGCGAGGGCAAAGTCCTGCTCCACGGGAAAGATGTGGCCGAAATGCAAATCGCAGAGATGGCGCAAATTGTGGGAACGCTGCTTCAGGATCCCGAGCGCCAGATCGTCGCCAGTAACGTCTTTAACGAAGTTGCCTTTGGGCCTGAAAACCTGGGTCTCCCGCACGCTGAAATGATCGCGCGAGTGGAGCAGGCCATGAAGCGCCTGAAGATCGAGCATCTCCTCGAGCGAGAGACGTTCAATCTATCGGGCGGTGAAAAGCAGAAAGTGGCGCTCGCCGGGCTGCTGGCGTTGAACCCATCCATTTTGCTTCTGGATGAACCGCTGGCATCCCTCGACCCGGCCTCTGCCTATGAAGCGTTGGACGTATTCCGCAGCTTAGCCGATGAAGGCAAGACGATTGTGTTGATCGAGCATCGTGTGGAGGATGCCATTGCTGCGCGACCAGACCGCCTGCTGTATATGGAAGCCGGGAAGATCAAATATCTCGGTTCGATCGAAGACCTGCCGCCAGAGATCAACCACCGTGAGGTCAAGCTTCCCGCCGAGTGGGTGGTGAAGCGGGTGCAGCAAATGGGAGAACAAGTCGATAAACCTGATTTCGCTCCGAATGCTATACAAGGCGACCCTTTAGTTGTTTTCGAACACGTGGATTTTCGCTACAGCGAAGAGACACCTTTCATCCTGCAAGATGTCAGCCTTACCATCCGTCACGGCGACCTGATCGCAGTGCTCGGTCCGAACGGCGCCGGCAAATCCACGCTGGTCAAACATGCAATTGGTCTGCTCAAGCCAACGGCGGGTCGCGTGCTGGTAAACGGCAAGGACACGCGCAGCATGAGTATCGCCCAGATCGCGCGCATGCTGGGGTATGTATTCCAAAGCCCCACGCACATGCTTTACGCGCCGACGGTTCGTGAAGAACTGGAGTTCGGTCCGAAGAATCTGGAATTCGAGAAAGATGTGATGGATAAAGCGGTCGCCGAGAGTTTAACAACCGTGAACCTGAACGGGCTGGAAGAATATCCGCCGCTAGGGTTGTCGTTCGGTCAGCAAAAACGGACGACCATTGCGGCGGTGCTGGCCATGCGGTCGCAGATCATGATCATGGACGAACCGACCGCCGGGCAGGACTATGCCAATTACACGCACTTCATGGATGAATTGTGCCGTCCGGATGCCGATGGCGCACAATCGATCGTGGCAGCAAATTTTGCCGCGACGCTGTTCATCACCCACGATCTCGATCTGGCTGTGACATATGCAAACCGTGTGCTTTTGGTCGGCGACAAGCACATCGTTGCCGATGGTCCGCCGGAGGAAGTCCTCCAGGATTTCGACCTGCTGATGCGTTACCGGGTCCGCCCGACCTCCCTCCTTCGTCTCAATCTGGAAATGCTGCCGCGTACGGGGCAGTTCCTCGCCGCCGAGGAACTGGCGGCGTATGCATAGTCTCTGCGTGAGATCCCCTGCAACGTATATACATGTGCAGGGTTATCAAAAATGGGTCAGCCCGTATATTCAACTTTTGAAAGGAGAGAAGAAATGAATGCTGTAAAAACGAGAGAAGGAATGAGCGAGAGATCCAATATCTGGGAGTTCGGTACACGGCAGGTCGTGTACGGCGCCATTGGCGCAGCCCTCTACGGGGTGTTCTCGTGGGCGACGAACATCTTCCCGCTTCCCGCAGCGGGGAACGTAACATTCCGCCCGGCAGTGGCCGTGCTGATATTCTTCGGCGTTGCCTATGGACCGTGGGTTGGCTTGCTGGCCGGGTTCATCGGCAATATGCTCGGCGATGCCCTCTCTGGCTGGGGTTTCTACTGGAACTGGAGCCTGGGCAATGGCTTGATGGGCATGATCCCGGGGCTGATCATGGCTAGCATCAACGACTTCCGCGCCCGCGCCGATATTATGAAGGCCGTGGGCTGGGGCACGCTCGGCATCATAGTAGGCATGCTGTTTGCCTCGCTCACCGAGATGTTCGTGGGCGGCATCGACCTGAATACCGCGCTGGTCGGGTATTTTGTGCCTGCCTTCATCGGTAACTTTGTCGTGACCATCATCCTCGTGCCCATTCTCATGATCGCTTTTGCCGCTGTTGCAGCAAGGAGAGGCCGCTAGTCAATGCTCGTCACCTGGAAGTACCGCCCCCGCAACACCTTCATCCAACGGCTGGATCCACGCACCAGACTGATCTTCCTGTTCTCCATCATCCTGGCATTGACTATTCCGGAGATCTGGGATTATCGCATCATTTTTCCGCTCTTCATCCTGTCGCTGACCCTGTTCTTTATGGCACGGATCGAGTGGAAGGATGTGCGCCGAGCGTTCATCTATATCTTCATTCTGGTGTTCTTCATCGTTGGTATCAATGGTTTGCTTTCCGGCAGGGGCGGTCCTTCTTCGGTGTTGGACCCCACGTCTCCCGTTTTGTTCCAAATCCCACTCGTCCCGGCCTGGGGGTGGGTGGTGAACGTAACTGTCTCCAAGGCCTGGTTTGCCATCACACAGATGACCCGCATGCTGACCATGGCGTTCCTCGCCATTCCCATTCCCTATACGATGGACCCTAACATCTACGGGACGGCATTCAAGAAGATGGGTGTTTCCGATAAGATCGCCTTTACGGTAGACCTGGCGTTCCGCTTCTTGCCTACCTTTGCGCGTGATCTCACCATCACCATGGATGCACAGCGTGCCCGCGGCTATGAGATGGATAAACTCAAAGGCGGTGTCGTGGCTCGTATTCAGCGGCTTGCACCGTTGATCATCCCGGTCGTGATGCAATCTACAGTCACCGGCGAAGAAGTGATCGACGCGATGGACCTGCGTGCCTTTGGCACGCGCCGCCGTTCCTGGCTGAGGAGCAATGAGCTGCGTTATGCGCCACGTGATTACTTCATGCTCGGGCTTGGGTTTGCGATTTTCATTTTGTGTTGTGTGCTAAAGTGGGTGTTCGGAGTGGGCGGCTTCTTCGTCCCGGACTGGTTCACTGCACTGATCACATAGATAATCGCAACCTTGCGAAGGTTTCTCAAGAGGGGAGGCATGCTATCGAAACAACCTTCGCAAGGTTTTGTCCTTCAAAACCAAAACAAATTGAAAGATAAAAAGCCGGCCTCGCAAAGGTCGGCTTTTTTCTTCTTGTCATTGCGAGGACGCTTCGCGGCTTTTCTCGACGACACTTGCACCCGATTTGCTTAGCAAATCGTGCGTTCCCTGGCACCGCCCGCTCCCCGCGAAGCGTCCCGCAGCACGGAGCAGC
>DATHTL010000037.1:0-18466 GCA_035463255.1 Anaerolineales bacterium
ATGGCATCCCCGCGGGAAGCTGATCTGCAACCGAGTAGATGCGCGTCACATCGAGTGATTCCTCAATGCTCATCTCAGGTAAGATGCCAGGCAGGGCACGCGCAAGCAATGTCTTTCCGGATCCTGGCGACCCAGCCATCAGTATGTTATGGACGAAAGACCGTACGCTTTTCAGTAGGTATTTTCACCGAAACGTAGCCTTCATCAAGTACTCACACTGGATACACGATTGAACTAACGGCCAGGGCATGAATTTTGGATTCAATTGATCACCGGAAAGGGCCACGCCTATATGCAAAGCGCAGAGAAGTATCTACATATTCTTGATAGATATTGTTTCCGCGTAGAGTAAAATACACATATTGTCTGAACGTCCTACTGAAAATTGAGTGTTACATGCCCGAATTGACGACCAGCTTTCAATCCCTGCCGAAAGAATATCAACAGGTCATTCGTCTGGCACAGGACACATTCAAGATCACGGTCGCTCCACTGCAGTTGCTGGTGGGAGGCTGGTCCGGTGCAGTTGTCTATCTCGTTAGCGTTTCGTCAAGTGTTACAGGGCGTCTGGAACATTGCATCCTCAAGCTAGATCGCAAAGGCAAATCTGCAAAATCAGATGAGGTCACGCGGCACAATATCGTAACAAATAAATCTACACCTGAGTTTGCCCGCGCGCACATTGCTGAATTGGTCTTCGACCGTATTGAGCATGAAGGTGCTATTGGCATCTTTTATAGAATCGCCGGTCAGTCTTTGCTTAAGTATCGTCCCTTATCGAACTACGAACGACAAAGCCAGCTTAAAACCATTTTTACACAAACAAATACGGTCCTGCTTTCTGCTTGGAATAGCAACGCGACGTTCGAACAAGCTGTTCATCCCCAAGAGATACTGGGAAAATGGCTCGGCTTTCGATTAGATTCAGGAGGGAATATCGAACGATTTCTGCAAGAGACCTGTCAAGTCAATCCAGCCACCGCAGGCTTTCTCATCAACGGACATGTTTTTCCCAATCCATTACTCTATGCTCGCAGACTTGAACCATGGGGCAAGGCTCGCTCCTTAGATGTTGCCACCGGATTCATTCATGGTGATCTGAACACCAATAACATATTGGTCAAATTCTCCGATGACAACGAATCCCTTGCAGGATATTATCTGATTGACTTTGCTCTCTTCAAAGAGAATATGCCATTGCTGTATGACCAGCGCTATCTTGAAATGTCCTACCTGATTCACGCAATGTCTGAGGCATCTTTTGCCAAGTGCGTCAATCTGCTTACACGGATGTCAGAGGTAGATATTCTCGATTCTTATAAAGCCCCAATAGAGATGTCTGGCGTTAGTGCAGTCATCGCGTCTGCGCGAAATGTATTTGCCGCATGGGCTGAAGAGAATCATCCGAGTCTGGATGATGATTTGTGGGGACAATATTGGCTCGCAGGCGTTGCCGCTGGATTGACATATTGCCACAAAACTGGTCTGGCTGAGGAACAACGCCTAGCTGGGCTCATTTACGCTGCCATAAACCTAAAACGTTATGCGGCCGCTTTCAGCCTGCCTCTGCCAACGAATGTTGAACTGCTCTACGATGCGAATCTACCCAGCACCGATCAATCGCTCAAAGCCTCCAACCAAATTGCACACAAACAAACCTTGCCCTCCGGCACTGTCACTTTTCTTTTTAGTGATATCGAAGGCAGCACCAAACTTTCACAGCAATATTCCGAATCCATGCCTGCTTTGTTGGCCCGGCATCATGAGATTCTGGATCAAGCCGTCACGGCCCATCATGGCTTCACATTTCAAATCGTGGCAGACTCGTATACCGTAGCATTTCATAACGCGAGCGACGCGCTGGCGGCCGCACTGGACATTCAACGCGCCCTGCATAAGGAATCCTGGTCGCCGGCACCCATCAAAGTCCGCATGGGAATTCACACCGGCCCGGCACAGCTTCAAGATGCTTCCAAGTCTCCGCGCTATTCAGGCTACACTACGATATCCATGTCCCAGCGTGTCATGTCCAGTGGGCATGGTGGGCAGATCTTGCTCTCTCAGATCGTGGCTAATCTGGTCAGCGATCAACTGCCATCAGAAGTAAAACTAAGGGACATGGGGGAACGGCGTTTGAAGGATATCCTGCAGCCTGTACACCTTTACCAATTAACGGTGCCCGATCTGCCCTCCGATTTTCCGCCGCTCACTACCGAGGAAATCGTCAATCATAACCTTCCAACTCAACTCACCCCATTCATCGGACGCGAAGCGGAACTGGCGTCGCTCAAAGCCTTGCTTGCAGATGATCGCAATCGACTTATCACGATCATGGCTCCCGGCGGGATGGGCAAAACGCGCCTCGCGCTGGAAACTGCCAGGCAGGTGGTTCACGCGTTCCCACAGGGCATCTACTTCGTCGCGTTGGATCGGATTACTTCGGCAGACTTGATCGTGCAGTCCGTAGCGGACGTTCTGCCGATTATCCTGGCATCTAGCGAAGATCCGAAATCTCGGGTCTTGGATTATTTGCGTGACAAAACGATTCTGCTGGTGATGGATAATTTCGAGCATGTTTTGGACGGCGCAACCTTTGTTCAAGATATTTTGCAGGCAGCACCGCGGGTTCAGATTCTCACCTCATCCCGCCTCAAACTCAATTTGACGGCGGAAACGATTTTCAATATCGAGGGCTTGACGATTGGTGAACGTGATCTGGAGAAGAACAGCGCACTACAACTCTTTGATCAAAGTGCACGGCGGATACGTCCTGATTTTGAACTTAATAATTCGACCTTGCCTGTCGTGACCGAGATTTGTCGGCTGGTCGGTGGGATGCCACTAGCAATCGTGCTAGCAGCAGCATGGATCGATACTCTTTCGCTAGACGAGATCGCTGCTGAAGTTGAAGTGAGCCTCGATATGCTCGCAACAGAAACGCGTGACACGCCAGACCGCCAGCGCAGTGTCCGAGCTGTGATTGAGTCATCCTGGAATCAAGTCGATGCTACATCCCAGAACTTGTTGAAGCGCCTCTCGGTATTTCGCGGAGGCTTTACGCGTGCGGCAGCGCAGGAAGCCGCAGGAGCCTCGTTACGTGGATTGTCGCAACTGGTTGACAAATCATTACTACGACGCGACCCGGACAGGGGGCGTTACTCCATTCATGAGTTGTTGCGCCAATATGCCGAGGAACAACTTGGGCTTTCTATCGATGAGGAACGATCTGCATATGAGGATCACGCGAAATACTTTGCGGATTTTATGAAAACACGCGAGGAGCATTTGCATGATCACCGAGGGAAAACGGCGCTCTGGGAAATTGAAGCCGACTTTGACAACATCCGCATCGCCTGGACCTACTGGACCGATAACCAGGACGCGAGCCGTCTGCTTGCGTTTACTGAGGCGCTGTGGATTTTCTTTGAAGTGCGCAGTTCGTATACCCCGGCGATACAACTCTTTGATGGGGCAGCGCAGAAACTTGTGTCAAGCGAACCTCAAATCGTGTGTGCGCGGGCAAAGATTCGGGCGCGACAGGCTTGGTTTACCGCCTTGATCGGACTACCAGAAGAAGGTCTGCGGATGGCGCAGGAAAGTGTGAGCATCTTGCGTCAGCATAATCAGGATATCAATATACAAACACTGCAAGGTATATGCATCAACGCTATATTCTTGAATAAAATTGAGATCGTGGCACCGACCAGTCAAGAGATTGTGGCACGGGCGGAACGAAGCGGCGATACTTTTGAACGAGCCTGGGCATTGGTATGGCAGGCGTATACGTTCATTTTACAGAATCAAATTGATAAAGCCCTGCAAACGGCCGGGGAAGTCCATGCCATGAGCGAGAGGCTGGACAACCCACTCATCTCTTGGTGGTTAGAGGCTTTACTGGGATATTGCTCGCTGGCGATAGGTGATACGAGTGGAGTAAAAACCTATTTTTCACGCGCGGCGCAGAAAGCCGAAGCGATTAATTGGCTGCGTATGCTCCAGATCAGTTATGAGATCCTTGGAAGACTCGCGATCATGGAAAAAGATGTTGAACATGCCCAGCAGTTCTCTCTTAAATGTCTGCGCATCAGCCAGGAGTGCGGGCAAACGAGAGAGATGCTGGCATCCTTGCGCGATCTTGCCAGCGTGCAAATTATTCAAGGCAATCTGGAGCAAGCCCTGCAACTTTTGGCAGTTGTGTTGAATGACCCCGTCAGTGAACAGAACTCGTTGAATCGCCCTGAACGGTTACGCGATGAAGCCGAAAAATTGCGGTCGCAAATCGAAGCCCAATTAGAACAATCTCGTTATCAGGTGGTATGGGAGAGCGGTCAAAGACAGCGCCTTGCAGATGTTGTGACGCAAATCCTGAATTAGTCCATTGTAGTTATCAAACTGGTATCATCATCTTACGACTACTGCGACTGCTCAAACGAATCCTAATCTGGTGTTCATTAATATAATATGGGATAAATAAAAGGAATTAAAAAAGACGACAAGCTTAACAGTATCAAAGATTCTTCAACGCTGTTTTTAGGCGGAATAATGTGCCGGATGCGGATGGATAATGTTCTATCAAAGCTAGGCGGACCAGCCGCGCTGATGGCCCTGACACCGGTGATACGCCCGCGCCAATAAGTTGAGCCGGCTCATGCACAACATGACATTTTGCAGACGCGCAACAGCTAGAGAAAACAGTTATCCGAAGGAAAAGCGAAGGATCAGTGGATGAGTACCGAACCGGAGGTATGAGCAGGATATAGGCGCGATATAGCCAGCGCTAATTTAGCATCAACTTCGGGCGGTATTGAATCGCTTCCGCCAGATGGACAGACTGGATTTCTTCACATGCCGCTAAATCAGAAATGGTGCGCGCCAGCTTGAGGATGCGGTGATAGGCACGTGCCGACAAATTGAGCTGGCTCATCGCGGCCCGCATCAGGTTCTGACCTTCCTCCGGCAATTTGCAGAACTGCCGTATCTCCCCCACGCGCATATCGGCATTACAAACAATATCCGATGATCCATTACTTGAGAAACGTTTGTTTTGGATGTCCCGTGCCGCTTGTACTCTCGAACGAATGCATTCGCTTGATTCACCTACTCGGTCCCCACTGAGCTTTTCGTAATCCACTCTTGGCACTTCGATATGAATATCGATCCGGTCGAGCAAGGGACCCGAGATCCGCTTCTGATATTTCGTGACAAGGGCGTGCGCGCAGGTACATGGCTTTTGGCTGTCCCCATAGAATCCGCAGGGGCAGGGGTTCATTGCTGCGATCAGTTGAAAGTTCGCACTAAACGTCAATGATCCTTTTGCGCGGCTAATGGTGACAACTTTATCTTCCATCGGTTGGCGCATCACTTCCAGGACGCGCGTGCCGAATTCGGGGAATTCATCCAGGAATAGAACGCCCCGATGAGCAAGCGAGATTTCGCCGGGCTTTGGAATATTTCCACCTCCCACCAACCCGGCATGGGAGATCGTATGGTGCGGCGCACGGAATGGACGATGCCGAATCAACGGTGTACCGGCAGGAAGCTGATCTGCGACTGAATAAATGCGCGTTACATCCAGCGATTCTTCGATGCTCATCTCGGGCAGGATACTGGGCATCGCACGGGCGAGCAGCGTCTTCCCGGCCCCTGGACTTCCCACGAGAAGTACGTTGTGCCCCCCGGCTGCTGCAACTTCGAGCGCGCGCTTGACGTGTTCCTGCCCTTTGATCTCACTAAAGTCTGTCGGAACAAATAATGGCTCAAGCTCCGCACTGGAGGCCTGGTACGGCTCGATGAGGCAGCGACCAGATAAATGTTTGTAAAGATCCGCAAGTGATTTAACGGGGATCACTTCGAGGTCGGGAATTAGGGCTGCTTCGGGCGCGTCCACTTCGGGGACGAAAATGCGCTTGAAGCCATTGGCGCGGGCAGTGGCAGCCATCGGTAAAACGCCGCGCGTGTGACGGACGAGTCCATCGAGGGAAAGCTCTCCTACAACAATGGCACCTTCAATTACATCCTGCGGCAGGAAACCCGCCAGGACCATCACCCCGAGTGCAATCGGCAAATCGTAGGCAGGACCCTCTTTGCGTACAGCGGCGGGAGCTAAATTAACAACAACACGATGCCGTGGGAAATTTAACCCGGCATTCTTGACTGCGGTCTGCACACGCTCACGGCTCTCCTGCACAGCAGCATCCGGGAGACCAACGATAATAACGGCAGGCAACCCGTTGGAGTAATCCACTTCCACTTCAACGATGACGCCTTCAAGTCCAATGACAGCACAGGAGTAGACACGCGCAAGCATGCGGGGGAGTGTAGATGAGGAGAAATGAAAAGTCAAACAAAAAGGCTCCGATGGAGCCTTTTTGTAGCTTGAATGTAAGGTCTAACCTTTCAGCGCGCCGGCCATCAAGCCACGCACGAAGAAACGACCCAGGAAAATATAGACCAGTAAAGTTGGCAGGGCAGCCAGGAAGGTGGCAGCCATGAGCACGTTCCATTGCACGAGCTGACTACCCGCAAGATTATTGAGGGCGACGGTCACAGGCCAGTTCGACTGGTTGGTGAGGATCACGGCAAACAGGAACTCGTTCCAAGCCTGTGTAAACTGCCAGATGATGACCACGGCAAAACTGGGTCCTGAGAGCGGCAGAATGATATGGCGATAGATTCCAAACAGGCTCGCGCCATCGATACGGGCCGCTTCGACGATCTCTGATCCGATTCCCGCATAATAGTTACGGAAGATCAGCGTGGTAATGGGAATCCCATAAATAATGTGCACCAGGATCAGACCGGGAAGATCCCCGTACAAGTTAATATATTGCATGAACTTCACCAACGGGATCAAGATGCTTTGATACGGGATGAACATTCCAAAGAGGATCAACGTGAAGAGCACGTTGGAGCCGCGGAACTTCCACTTCGAAAGCAGATATCCGTTGAATGAGCCCAGGAGAGAGGAAAGCAGCGCCTCGGGAATCACCATCGCCAGGCTGTTGCGCAGGTTGGGCGCCAGCTGCTGGTATCCGGCAATAAAATTCTCGATGCGCAGGCCGCCTGTGGGCAGATTCCACATGGTTTTTAAATCAACTTCATTGAACGGTTTTAGGCCTGTGAGCACCATCAGATAAACAGGCAACAAATAAAAGATGGCCAGAGCCAACAACATTACATAAAATAGCGATCGGATTGCCATGTTGCGGCTCATAGCTCTGCCTCCGCCCTCATGCTGGAGATCAGATAGGGAACAACCAGGATGGCCACGCTGATCAACATGAGAATGCCAATGGCCGCACCCTGCGCGTAGTTCGTACCATCGAATGTAGTTGTCCACATATAAATACCGGGGACATCGAGACGCTGGTCTTTGCGTCCGAGCGCCACGATCAGATCAAAAATCTTCAGTGACATGTGCCCAAGGATAATGACTGCACTAAGTGTGACCGGCCTTAGCATCGGCATGATTACATAACGGTAAATTTCGAACTCAGTCGCCCCATCCACCCGCGCCGCCTCGCGGATATCCTCTGAGATACTGCGGATGCCGCCCAGATAGAGAGCCATGGCAAAGCCCGAGAGTTGCCAGACCGCGGGGATGACCGTATACGCCATACCCCAGGGAGGCGGCGTGGCATGCCACGTGCTGATTAGAAAATCTAGCCCAAGGTTTTGGAAAAGGAGATTCAGTCCGGTCGTCCGGCTCCCGGTCGCCGGATTCATGAGCCAGGCCCAGACTACACCGGAAGCAATGAAGGAGATCGACATAGGAAACAGAAATATGCTTCGGAACAGATTTTCGCCCTTCAGTTTTTGATCGAGCAAGATCGCCAGACCCAGCCCCAGAAGGAGACACCCAAGAATGAAGCCGACCGTAAACACCGCTGTGTTACGTAGGTCAATTAAGAAGCGCTGATCGTGAAAAAGCAAATCAGTGTATTGCTGTAACCCCACAAAGGTGTAATCAGGAATCAGTCCTTTCCACTGGCTGAGGGATACCCGAACCGACCAGGCAATAAAACCATATACAAAAATTCCGACGGCCACGATCGAGGGGAACAGGAGCGCAATCGAAAGAAGCGTCTCATTCTTGAACATGGCAACGATCATCAGCACACCTACATAAAAGATAAGTCCGCTGATCAACAGCCCGATGGATGTCAGATTATTCCCGGCGATTTCCAGTTCGGTTGTAGAAAGATAACGAATAGAGAGTATCCCCGCGAGCATCAACAGGATTGCCAGGATAAGCTGTGGTACGCGCAGGGAAAAACTTCGAATCATCGATTACCTCTTTGTCGTTGGGGTATATGCCCTATGATACGTTATTTTACCGCTTGGCTCGTTAGTAAATTTACGTTTGAGTTCGATTTGCAGGGAGAAACATCGTCCTAAAGTTAAGCCATTGATGCAGCACTCTGTAACCAAATTGGTCGAGGCTATGCACATCGAAGTGAGAAATTTGAATCGAAAATGACAAATGGGCGGCTCGTTAGCGAGCCGCCCATCCTCTTACTTTTTGACGGTTACTGACAAACTCCATCCGAGGCACAGGCTTCGACCAGAGCGGTCTGGAAGCTGGCAACATCGGTTGGGTTGGCGAGGAAGAGTCCCAGGGCGGTATCAATTTCACTCTTCCACGCATCGCTGGCAACCACGCCGTGGGTCAGGCTGCCCACCACGGTATCCGTGCTCCAGTCTTCAGCGGCGGACTGCAGATATTCATTGAACAGGGATTGGTCACAGTCGGTGCGAGCGCAGATCGAGCCCTTGACCGGGTTGAACGCTTCCTGACCTTCCTTGGACGCGGCAACAGTCAACCAGGCATTTGTGCCTTCCGGGTTGGGGGCATCGGCAGGCAGCACGAAGCTATCCGACAAGAAGACAAAGACTCCGTCGGTGCCCGGAACGGGAGCCCAATCGAAATCCTCATGCGCCGTCAGACCAAGCCCATCGGGAGCCGGATTCTCGAAGTAGCCATCGGCCCAATCGCCCATGATGTTGAACGCGGCATCCCCGTTCGTGACGAGCTGGGCAGCGGGCTGCCAGTCAGCTAATTGGGCCGCGTCGCTGTTGGTATAGGAAAGGGCGCGGGAAAAATTCTCGAGGGCGGCGGTCACTTCAGGGCTGCTCCAGTCCGCGCCTTCGGTCCAGAGTGCGTTCCAGCCTTCGGCGCCCAGAGAGCCGATCATCACATTCTCTAGCAGGTGCATGGCGGTCCACTGTGGGCCAAGGGCAAGGCAGGTCCTATCCGCTGCTATGAGCGTATCACAGGCAGCGAAGAACTCATCCCAAGTGGTAGGAACTTCAATACCCGCTTCTTCGAGGACGGTTGGGTTGTACCACATGACGTTCGAGCGATGAATGTTCACAGGCACCGAATATGGGCTTCCATCCTGCGAGATCAACGGGAGCAAGGTCTCCGGCAGAACATCGGCAAAACCGGTCTCAGCGAAGAAATCATCCAACGGGGCAACCTGGTTGGCCGCCACATAAGTGCCAATGATTTCCTGGCCGGCATGCGCCTGCCATGAATCGGGCGGATCGCCAGCCTGCAAACGAGTGGCTAGCACCGCGCGGGCATTCGTACCAGAGCCACCGGCCACCGCCGCGTTCACGAATTCGAGATCGGGGTATTCCTCGTTGAAGACTTCAGTCATCGCGGTCAAACCGGCCGCTTCACCACCGCCGACCCACCACGAGAAAATTTCCACTTCACCCTCAGCAGCAGCTTCCGTTGCTGCTTCTGTAGCAGCTTCTGTCGCAGGAGCTTCCGTTGCTTCTTCGGTGGGCTCCTCGGTCATGGGGGCTTCCGTAGCTGCCGGCTCCGTTGCGGCGGGAGGTTCGGTAACCGCCGGACCACAAGCTGAAAGAACGAGCATTGTTACCATCAGGACAGCCGTTAAGCTGTACCACATTTTCTTAGACATCTTTTTCTTCTCCTTATCCTTACTGGTTTACGAAAACATATACCGAGTCGGTCTGGTTGTGTCAAAAGCCTCGCATCACCTCCTTTCGTAAATAGCATGAACTAAAAAGGCGAAACAAACCATTCAAGAGAATGGAGAGATTTCACCTTAGAGGGATAGACAATTCACGTGCAAACAATCGGGCCTGTTACACATAATCCGTTAATGAGTTCAATTTGAGATCATAGTGGGAGCGTGTTCGCAAATTTCAGAGCCTGTGGTTGTATCGGCGTGATACACTGGCGGTCATTGTCGAACAAATCTATTATATGACGAATGTAGCCTTTGTCAATGCGCTCTACAGAGGTATAGACACACAAGCACCGTTTGAATAGCATGGAAGGGTAATAACAGGAAGAAAACGCCAAATGAAAAAGGCTCCGTGTGGAGCCTTTTTAGCTTGAATATCAGTGTTCTTATGAAGAAATTATTTCGCACCCGTGCGTGTTGCCACATCAAAGATGACTGCGGCGGCAAGCACGGCGCCGCGCACCACATATTGAAGTGAAATATCGATGCCCATCAGGTTCATGCCGCTTGTCAGCGAGAGCATCACCAACGCACCGATCAACGATCCTGTCACCCGCCCGACACCACCAGCCGCCGAGACGCCGCCCACGTACGCCGCGGCAATGGCATCAAGCTCAAACAGTGTGCCTGCGGTTGTGGTTGCAGACTGAAGACGTGAGGCGAACAGGATGCCTGACAAGGCAGATAACATCCCCATGGAGCCAAACACAACAAAGATCAATTTCTTTACATTGATGCCACTGAGCTGAGCTGCCTCCGGATTTCCGCCGACCGCGTAGATATGACGACCCAGCACCGTTTGCGTGGTGACAAAGTGATAGATACCTACTACTAACAGCACGATGACTACCGTCCACGAAAGGCCGTTGTAGCCAGCCAGCACCCAGGTGATCAGAGCGGCCAAGGCCGATATAAACACCAACTTTAAGATAAATAAACCCGGCGAAAGGACTTCGAAGTTATACGCCATTTTGTTTTTGCGGCTATTAATTTCGCCGATGATATACAGCACAATCGCGAGCAATCCAAGCAATAAGGTTAATTTGTGCACGCCGGGCAGAAAATCCAGCCCGGGGATATCAGGAATGTATCCATTACCAATGGCATTGAATGCCGCATCGGGGATAACGATGGTGCCCGTCCTGAGTGTGACAAGCAGAATAGCACCACGATAGATCAGCCATCCAGCCAGCGATGCCACGAACGACGGAATCCCCAATTGCGCCACCGGGAAAGCGGTGATACATCCGGCGATGATACCGAGTCCAAGCACCAGAGGGATGGCCACATAAACAGGCAATCCCCAGGACGTAAGAGCAATGGCTGCAATCGCTCCGAGAAACCCGGCCAAAAACCCTACAGAAAGATCGATATGCCGGATGACGATCACCAGGGTCATGCCGACGGCCAGCACGGCGATATAACCTGTCTGGTTTAACAAATTGCTAATGTTACGTGGTGAAATAAAAACGCCATCCGTTGTGGCAGTAAAGACTCCCATGATCACAAACAAGGCAATGAACATGCCATAGTCGCGGATATTCTGTCGTAGTACTTTTTGAAGGTCTGTGATGAACGACATTCCCTGCCTCCTCAATTTGTTGCCAGATGCATGATTTTTTCCTGCGTTGCTTCCTCAATGGGCAACTCGCCAGAGATCCGCCCGGAGGATACGATATAGACCCGGTCGCTCATTCCCAGAACCTCAGGCAATTCAGACGATATCATAATGATGCTCATCCCCTGTTCCACCAGCCTGGTCATGATCGTGTAAATCTCAAATTTGGCTCCCACGTCAATCCCGCGCGTCGGTTCATCCAGTATCAATATCCTAGGCTTGACAAACAGCCATTTGGCAACCGACACCTTCTGCTGGTTTCCGCCACTGAGGTTGAGAACCTTCTGCTCGACAGTGGGTGTTTTGATATTGATTGAATTCTTATACTCGTTCGCTACTTTCACTTCCGCATTGTTGTCTACAACGCTGCCCTTGGCAATCGCCCTGAGATTCGCGAGCGTAATATTTTGCTTCACATCCTGGATCAGGATGAGTCCATTTCCCTTACGATCCTCTGTTACGTAGGCGAGACCTGATCGAATCGCCTCCTGCGGATGATTGAATCGCTGTTGTTTTCCTCGAATATACATCTCACCATCGATGCGATAACCCGCCGGATTGCCAAAGAGGCTGAGTGCAAGTTCCGTGCGACCCGAGCCCATTAACCCGGCAAAGCCCACAATCTCCCCTTTTCTGACGTTGAAACTGACATCCTTCAACACTTTGCGCCCAAGGGTTGGACTATAGGCATTCCAGTTCCGGACCTCGAGCACTACATCACCGATTTGCTTTTTCTCTCTCGTCGGATAGATGTTGTCGATCTCGCGCCCGACCATGTATTTGATCAGCGCGTTTTCGGTCACTTCCCCTTTTTCAGCCGACAACGTGATAATGGTCTTCCCATCCCGTAGAACAGTGACCGAGTCGGCAATTTCGATCACTTCTTTTAACTTGTGCGAGATCAAGATACACGTGACACCCTGTCGTTTTAATTCTCGCAACAGGTTCAATAAATTTTCACTGTCATTCTCATTCAAAGCAGAGGTCGGCTCGTCCAGGATAAGCAATTTGACGTCCTTGCTCAATGCCTTGGCAATTTCGATCAACTGCTGCTTGCCAACGCCAAGTTCCATTACCTTTGCCTCTGGGTTAACGTTCAGTCTGACCTTCCGTAACATCTCCGTGGCTTTTTTGATCGTTTCGTTCCAGTCAATGCGATAGCCCTTTTTGATCTCATGCCCCAAAAAGACGTTTTCGTAAACCGTCATTTCGGGGACCAGGGCCAGCTCCTGATAAATGATTGCAATACCTGCTTTTTCGCTGTCAGCGATACTTGAAAACTTCTGCACATCTCCCCCAAAAAGAATATCTCCACTATACGACCCGTATGGATAGACCCCGCTCAACACTTTCATGAGGGTAGACTTACCCGCCCCATTTTCTCCAACCAGACAATGGATTTCTCCCTCTGCAACCCGAAAGCTTACATTACTAAGTGCCTTGACACCAGGAAACTCCTTGGTGATGTTCTTCATCTCGAGAATGGGAGAGTCCATGATTTACTCCAACTGGGTAAGCTCGTAATGTGGCCGAATTATACAGGAATAGTGACGGCGAACCGCCACTATTCCTGCATGGTTTAAGTGTACTCTTATGGCAGACCGGTGAAATCGCTGGCCGGCCAATAACCGGAATCAATCACGGCTTCAACAACATTGTCCTTGTCCACCGAGATCACCTCGGATGGCTTGGCGGGCACATCGATCGTGCCATTATTGTAGGTATTGGTCTGTGGAGGAGTATCTCCCTCCAGGAATGCCACGGCGGCGGCGATTGCATCGCCCACGAGTGTGCGAACGTCCTTCAGCACGGTCATGGATTGTTTGCCGTCAATAATGTATTGGACAGATGCTTTCTCGGCATCCTGACCGGTGACAACATAGCTCGTCACATCGCTATCGGCGGCGAAGGCATCGGCAATGGCGCGGGCGGTGCCGTCGTTCGGGGCAAGGATAAAGACGTCGCCCTTGTCTTCGGCTGTGGCCACTGTCAGGTTGGCTTCCGCCAGGCTCTTGGCAGTGTTGAAGTCCCAGTTGGTGGTGATCTGACCGATGATCTGAGCCATTTCATCACGAGTCAATGTGGCTTTATCCTGCAAGGCTTCGGCTTCGCTGGAATTCTTGATCACAAACGTGCCGTCAGCGATCTTCGGTTGCAGGACACTCCAGGCACCTTCGAAGAACAAGAAGGCATTATTGTCGGAAGCAGCACCCGCATAGAGGTAGAGCGGGTTGCCAGTGCCTTCAGCATTGTCGACAAGGTACTGTGCCTGAGCGGCACCGACAGCAAGGCTGTCAAAGGTCACGTAATAGTCCACCGCATCGGTATTAAGGATCAGGCGGTCATACGCAATGACCTTCACACCGGCAGCGCGGGCAGCTTCTGCAGCGGCAGCAGCGGCGGCGCCATCATGCGGAGTCAAGATGAGAACCTCAATGCCCTGCGTGATCAAGGATTCGACATTGGCTTTCTCGGTGGAGGAGTCGCCCTGGCTAAAGAGGATTTCCACATCATAGCCTGCCGCTTCGAGAGCTTCACGGAAGCGAGCCTCGTCCTGGATCCAGCGCGGCTCATCCTTGGTCGGGAGCACGATACCTACTTTGCCAGTTAACTCTTCAGAGGGTTCCGAAGTAGCAGCACCTGCTTCAAGGCCGGTGAATTCGCTGGCGGGCCAGTAACCGGAATCGACGATCGCTTCCTTGACATTGCTCTGGTCTACTGTGATGACTTCGGATGGCTTGGCGGGCACATCGATCGTGCCATTGTTATAGGTGGTGGTCTCAGGAGGCGTATTGCCTTCGAGAAAGGCTACTGCTGCGCTGATCGCATCGCCCACGAGTGTGCGAACGTCCTTCAGCACGGTCATAGACTGCTTGCCATCGATGATATATTGCACGGAGGCAATCTCAGCATCCTGACCGGTCACAATATAGCTGGTGACATCGCTGTCAGCGGCAAAAGCATCGGCGATGGCGCGGGCAGTGCCATCGTTCGGGGCGAGGATGAAAACGTCACCCTTGTCTTCGGCGGTCGCAGCGGTCAAGTTGGCTTCCGCCAGGCTCTTGGCAGTGTTGAAGTCCCAGTTGGTGGTGATCTGGCCGATGATCTGGCCCATCTCGTCGCGGGTCAGTTCAGCTTTATCTTGGAGCGCTTCTGCTTCACTGGAGTTCTTGATCACGAATGTGCCGTCGGCAATTTTCGGCTGTAGCACATTCCAGGCGCCTTCAAAGAAAAGGAAGGCGTTGTTGTCGGAAGCAGCACCGGCATAGAGGTAGAGCGGATTGCCAGTACCTTCAGCGTTATCCACCAGATATTGTGCCTGGGCTGCACCAACGGCAAGGCTATCGAAAGTCACGTAGTAATCTACAGCATCGGTGTTGAGGATCAGGCGGTCGTAAGCGATGACCTTCACACCGGCAGCGCGGGCGGCTTCTGCAGCGGCGGCAGCGGCGGCGCCATCATGCGGGGTCAGGATAAGGACCTTGATCCCCTGTGTAATCAGGGACTCGACGTTGGCCTTCTCCGTGGAGGAGTCGCCCTGGCTAAAGAGGATTTCCACATCGTAGCCAGCTTCGGTGAGAGCTTCGCGGAAGCGAGTTTCGTCCTGGATCCAGCGCGGTTCATCCTTTGTCGGGAGCACGATACCCACAGCCAGCTCGGTAGCTTCCTCGGTTGGGGTCGCTGCCGGAGCGCCACAAGCGGAAAGCACCGTCGCCGCGATCACGAGCATCGCCATAAGGCTATACCAAATTTTCCTAGACATATCTTTCTTCTCCTTGTTGTTAGTAAGTCTTGCAGACGCTATGAATCAAGTCGATGTCGGGGGTAGAGAATTCACCTCCTCTCGCTAGAGTTTCAATGATCGGAACACAAAAGCGAAGCAATCCGTTCGCAGGAACGGAGATGCATCGCTTTCGAGAAGTAGAAAAGCAGTTGTGGATACACAATCTTTTTAAGAATCGGCGCTAGAGTAAGATCTCTGACTTATATTGTAGTGATTACAAAACATTTTCCTATCCCCAAATATCCGTTACAAACCATTGAATCCCCTGTTTTGATTAGGGGAAATCCCCCAAATGAATGTCGTAGATGAAAAACAGGAGTTCTCAGCGGGTGGTAACCGGGTACGGGCTTGGAATTTCCACCTGAAGGATGGTCCCGCCGCCGTGCAAAGATTCAATATTCATCGAGCCCCCCAGCAAGGCCACCCTTTCGCTAATCCCCACGAGCCCGAAGTGCTTGTTAAGAGAAAGAGATGCCAGGTCCAGGGGAGCAGATAACCCCTGACCATCATCCTCCAGGCGCACCAGCAGGCTGGCCGCCGGCGTCCGCTGGAGCGATAGGCGAACATGTTGTGCAAGGGCATGCTTGCGAATGTTATTAAGCCCTTCCTGGATAATCCGGAACACAGACAGCTCGATCATCTCAGGTAAACGTCCCAATGCCGGGTCGATTTCGAGTTGGAGATGAATATTGTTCCGTTCTGCCCATTCATGGGCGAGTGAGTCAATGGCAGCAGAAAGGCCATGGTGCTCAATCGATGGCGGACGCAGGTCACTGCATAACTGCCGCAATTCGATCACCATTTCCCGAATTCCATCTCGAATGGAGGCAAGCTCCCGTTGCACAGCCGGAGAGGTTTCGACATGCTCGATTTCCTCCAGCCGGTAATTCACGCTCAACATATCCTGGATGATCTGGTCATGCAGCTCACGCGCAAGCGCCTTCCGCTCATCTTCCCGTTCGGTGATAAGGCGGCGCTGCGTCGCTTGTAGGGCCGCATTCAACCTGTCGAGAGCGGCAACTTGATTCCCGAGACGCTCAAATAACTGCCGGTTCAGAGAGTTACGAGCTTCGAGGCTTTCCTGCAAGGACGTTTGCGTGCGCCGCAGCTCTTCTGCCTGTTGTTGGGCAGCATGGTAGTTTTCCAGTGCCCAGATGAGCGGTGACACCTGTTCCTGCCGCGACGACCCGACGATGAGCTCAACGATTTCACGCGGGGTCACTTCGCTCGTGCGGCGGTCTGCCACCAGCCTGCCCTCATACAACACCAGGATCCGGTCGGTCACCCGGAATAAATGTTTGAGATCATCGCTGCTAATGATGATGGAAGTGCCCTGGGCAGCAAGCTTTGTGATTTTGTCCAGCAGGATTTCCTGACGCTGGAAACTGAGCACAGGCAGGATGTCATCCAAAAGCAAAAGACGGCATGGGTGGTATAGAGCCCGCAGAAGGATCAGGATCTGCCGTTGTTCATCAGACAGGTTACTGACCTTTTCACGAATCAGCCCAGGGGGCAGATCGAATTCCGCCAGCAAGGATTGGGCATGCTTGATCATGCGATCCCAATTGATCACACCCAAGACTGGAAACTTTACAAACTCGCGCCCCAATAAGATATTGTGAGCGACATCGAATTGTTCCACCAGACCCGACGTCCGCCGTGCGGCTTCAATCCCCAACTCCCGATCAGGCAACAGGTTGCTTGTAAGGTCGAAACGGTCGATGGGCGCCATCGACCTGTAGACGGTGGCAATTCCAAGTTTGTACGCCTGAAGGCGGTTTGCATAGCGGCGGGCTGTTCCGTCAAACTCGATGCTCCCTGAAGAAGGAGAAATTGCACCGCTCAATAAATGAAACAAGGTGGACTTTCCGGCGCCCTGCCGTCCTACCAGACCAAGAACTTCCCCTTTCTCAAGCGAAAAGGAGACATCCCGCAATACAGGCAGGCGGTCGAACTTCTTGGATAGGTTTTGTACACACAACAACGGGGCAGCCATGGAATGATTGTAACCCGATTCGGTGGAGCCCTTCTGAACGGGTTTTTGTCACAATTGATAGGCAAGAACGCCTCCCCATTTCGGACCGGTTGGTGGCATAATGCCCGTATGCCTCCTGTTAAAGTCCTATTAGCTGATGACCATGTCGTCGTCCGGGCAGGATTACGACATGCTTTGGAAGTTTTGCCTCAATTCATAATTGCGGGTGAGGTGGGGAATGGACAAGAGTTGATGGACGCTATCGCGCGCATCCATCCCACATTGTTAGTGCTGGATGTCAACATGCCCAACTTCGAGCCCATCTCGGCCGTCCGCCAGATGAAGGCCGAACGACCTGAATTAAAGATCCTGATCATTAGCGCTCATGATGACGAAGCCTATGTTGTGGGACTGTTAAATGCCGGTGCAGATGGCTACCACATGAAAGACCAGCCGCTTGCCGACCTGCAACTTGCCGCGCAAAGAATACTTAACGGCGAACGGTGGATTTCGAGCAGTCTCGTTGGCAGGCTGACTCATGCACACAGTACACATCCAGCCCCAGCCTCTTCGGTTCCGTGGCTCACCCGCCGTCAACGCGACTTGCTGCGCTTGCTAACAGAGGGACTGGATAATCGTCATATTGCCCAGAGCCTCGACCTGAGTGTGAAGACGGTTGAGAATCACTTAACTGCGCTCTACCGTGTGCTCGGCGTGGACAGCAGACTCAAGGCGCTGCATTATGCCCTGCGTCACCCCGAGCTGCTGGCGGTTAGTGGACAAGAGGTTCTTGAGCTTGAACCGCGCCAGCCAAAGAACAATTATGAGCTATCCGTACTGGTCGTCGACGACAATACGCGCTATCGCCAGCAGCTAACTCACCTCATCGGCAAGATCCGTCCGAGCTCAATCATTTATGAAGCAAAAAACATTGCCGAGGCGACAAACCTGGGGCAACAGGTACACCCACAGCTCGCTTTCATTGATGTGGTCTTGGAAGATGAGGACGGCATACAATGTGCCCGTCAGTTGCGCAATGTTTCGCCCTCCACGCGCATGGTCGTGGTCAGCGCCTATCCTGATCGAGG
>DATHTL010000038.1:0-4873 GCA_035463255.1 Anaerolineales bacterium
GCGGAAGAGGTACCGGTGGGACGGTATACGCGTCAGTCACTGGACCTGATGAATGATCAGTTCGGGATAGACTTTAAGGACAGAGTGCTTGCAAACGTTGTCTCGAATGAGGATAACGTCCGGCAGGTAGTTGCAAAGGTACAGCTCGGGGAGGCAGATGCAGGCATTGTGTACACTTCGGATGCTGTCGCCGCGCCGGAGTTGAATCGGATCGAGATTCCCGCGGAGCTGAATGTGCTTGCCGAATATCCGATTGCGCCTCTGACACAATCCGCCAACATGGAGCTGGGGGCAGCCTTCATCGAATATGTCCTTTCCGCGGAAGGTCAGGCTGTTTTACAAAAATGGGGGTTTGCTCCCGTGGAATAAGCAGTATGTCTGCTGCCACGTTGATCTTATCGAATGAATACCCCCAAACACTTCTTCCGATTTCTTGATGGTCACCTGGGCTGGCTCTTCATTGTGCCAAGCGCTTTGTTGCTGGCGTTGTTTGTGCTTCCGTTGCTTGCGGTATTTGTGCGTTCCATTGATTCAAACTTCTTCAATCATGCCTTTTCAGAGCAGGCTTTCCAGGCTTTGCGGTTAAGCCTGGTCACAAGCTCGCTGACAACTGTCATCACCATTCTTCTGGGCACGCCGTTTGCCTATATCCTGGCGCGCTGGAATTTCAGGCTTAAGTCGTGGATCGAGATATTCGTTGATCTGCCGATTGTTCTACCGCCCTCCGTGGCCGGGCTGGCTTTGTTGATCGCATTCGGACGCAGGGGATTATTTGGCTCGACCCTGAATATTCTTGGCATCAGTCTTCCTTTTACCACTGCCGCGGTGGTCCTTGCGCAAACGTTTGTCGCTGCCCCGTTGTACGTGAGAGCGGCCCGCCTCGGGTTTGCGCACGTGGAGAAGCAGCTGGAAGAGGCCGCACATGTAGAAGGAGCAAACCAATGGCAATTGTTTTATGAAGTCATGTTTCCACTGGCGGGGCGTGCCCTGTTCAGTGGCGCGATTCTCACCTGGACGCGTGCGCTGGGGGAGTTTGGCGCGACTATCCTTTTTGCCGGCAATCTCGAGGGCGTCACGCAGACCATGCCGATGGCGATTTACCTTGGCTTCGAGCGTAACCTGGGGGTGGCACTGGCCTTGTCTGTGGTGCTGGTGATTGTTTCGGTGTTCCTGCTCATGCTCACCCGCAGATTGGAGCAACGGGATCAGGATTGAGCTCCTCCTATAGTCAGTGTGTTCGTGCAGGAGCCATCATAGGCCCGGTGATATAATCCCTCAAAATCTGCGGAGGGAACTATGCTGAACATCGAAATCGTATATTGTGCTGTCTGACACTACACCAGCCGGGCCGTGAGCCTGGCCGAGGAATTGCTCAGGCATTATGAGCATCTGGTCGAAGCTCTTGCACTTGTCCCGTCGGATAGCGGTAAGTTCGAAGTGACTGTCAATGGACAGCTGTTGTACTCGAAATTATCAAACCACCGTCATGCCGAGCCAGGGGAAATATTAGGTCTGGTGAGGAAGTTGGTTGGTGAGTAAAGAATACCGCTGGTTGAGTAGGACGAGAGCCCGTTTCGTCCGTACACTTGCACCGGCATGCAATGCAAGTGCAGGTGTCGAAACCAGCAGCTAGCATAGAAATAGCATGTTTGACAAATATATAGTTTCGATACGACCTGCGGAGAACGCAGGTCTACTCAACCACCGGACTATGAGGATAACATCGAATGAGTAAAAAAGGACGTGTATTTTCGGGGGCTCGACCGACGGGTCGGCAACACCTGGGGAATTATCTTGGCGCGATCCAGAATTATGTCGCATTACAGGATGAGTATGACTGTGTCTATTGCATCGTAGATGTCCACGCGCTGACAACGGTGGAAACCACACAGGACCTGCGCCAGAACACCACGGAAATGGTGCTCGACTGGCTTGCCGCTGGCATTCGCCCCGAAGAGACGATCGTATTCGTGCAGTCGCATGTGCCACAGGTCATGGAGTTGCACACCTATTTATCCATGGTGACGCCGTTCGGTAAGCTGACCGATCTGCCCACGTTCAAGGAAAAGGTGCGTCAACAGCCGGAGAATGTCAATTATGGATTGCTGGGCTATCCGGTGCTGATGTCTGCGGACATTGTGCTTTACAAAGCAGATATCGTGCCCGTGGGCATCGACCAGGCTCCCCATCTTGAATTTGCGCGCGAGATCGTACGTTCCTTCAACTATCGCTACAACACGAAAGTATTGATCGAGCCGCAGGCCAAGCATACGGAGATCAAAAAAGTTCTGGGCATCGACGGCAAGGAAAAGATGGGCAAGAGCCTGAATAACCACATCGAGATCGCCTCAACGCCCGAAGAGACAACCGCCCGCGTGCGCGAAATGGTCACCGATCCGGCCCGTATCAAGCGCACCGATCCCGGAAACCCGGATGTCTGCAACGTCTATACTATGCACAAAATCTTTTCACCGCAGGCGGATGTGGACATGGTCAACGTGGAATGCCGCCGCGCCGGCATCGGCTGCGTGGATTGCAAGAAGCTGCTGGCGAAAAACATGAACCAGCACCTCGAGCCCTTCCGCGCCAGGCGTGCGGAGTTTGCGTCGAAGCCGGGTTATGTGCAGGATGTGTTAAGTGACGGTGCGCGCCGAGCCTGCGTGATTGCCGAGAAAACCATGCAAGAGGTGAGGGAAGCGATCCAACTGCCGTAGCTTCTATGGGTTAATCAAAATTGTGGATTTGCCACAGATTGGAGATTTTAATGGTCAAGGCTCTCCAGTTGAAAATCCTATTTATTGTAGGCATGCTTTTGGCTATATCGTGTACATCTGCTGCATCCACGCAAGAGACCCTCTCTACCTTTACAGATGACGACCCTGAACTTGAAGAGGCGGTCCGGCAAGCCCAGAATACCCTGCATATCTTTCGTCAGGAGATGCTGTCGCCCAGCTCATCCTATTTACTGGTAAGTCTGAAAGTCCGTTTCGTAGCCGCCAATGGTGAAGCGGAAGATATGTGGACAGAGCCTGTGTACATTCTGGACGACGTCTACACCGTGCGGATGGTGGAGGGTGTAACAATCACAAAGGGTACCCATCCCGACCGGCTGGTGGATGTGCAACTGAATGATATTGTGGATTGGATGCTCTTACAGGAAGATGGAAAAGTCATCGGTGGATATACGTTGAAACTCGACTATGAGCGTCTGACGCCCGAGGAACAGCGAAAATACCGCGATGCGACCGGTTACAAGTTCGATTAGACTTCTAAGAAGGTGCTTAAATCTCCATTATGCGCGCTTTACTGCAGAGAGTGTCAAAAGCAAGCGTGACGGTCGAAGACCAGCGCAGCACGCCGCAGAGCGGCAGTGCGGACAAGGTCATTTCCCAGATTGGGAAAGGCCTTGTTGTTTTACTTGGTATCGGTCACGGCGATGGGGAGGAACAGGTCACGTTTCTGGCCGAGAAGATCGCCAATCTGCGCATTTTCGAGGATGAACAAGGCAAGACGAATCTTTCCGTGCTGGATGTGAAGGGCGAGGCGATTGTCGTATCGCAGTTCACATTGTATGCCGATACGCGCAAAGGCCGCCGTCCCTCGTTTACAGATGCCGCACTGCCCGACGTCGCGGAGCCGCTGGTGGATCGGTTCGTGGAATTGCTGCGGGGGCACGGCGTCCCAACGCAGACCGGACAATTTGGCGCTCACATGCTGGTGGAGATCTATAACGACGGTCCCGTGACGATCTGGTTGGAGAAATAATGCGCAGGCCTAGCGCCTTTCAAAGGTTGATCCATCGCTTCCTGGCCCTGCAGCCGGTATCCGCTTTTTTTTCGAGATCTTTGCATCGGGCCGACTCATTCATGTTTCACCTCACAGGCGGGCGTCACACATTTGCTGAGTTTGTGGGACTCCCCATCGCGCAGGTGACGATGAAAGGCGCCAAGACCGGTATGCTGCGTACCCTTCCCCTCGTCAGCGTGCCCGATGACAGAAAGCTTGTGCTCATCGCTACGAATTTTGGGCAGAAGCATAACCCGGGCTGGTATTACAACTTGAAAGCTCATCCTGAATGCGAAGTATCTTATAACGGTGAGTGTAGAAAATTCATTGCACGCGAGACGGCGGACGAGGAATATCAAAAATACTGGCAGCTTGCACTAACTTATTACATCGGTTATGACATCTACCAACAGCGCGCCGCGCCCCGTCACATCCCGGTTCTCATCTTGGAACCGAAACAATAAATGGTTCAAAAACTCATCCTAACGTTCTGCCTTGTTGCTTTTGGTTGCACACCCGCTCCTTCCACACCTGTAGTTTCCTCGGCAGACGCCAAACTGGACTCGGCGATTCAGGAAGCGCGCGATACATTGGAGGTCTTCATCCAGAGGATCGGAACGCCTCATCCTGACCGTACATTTGTCGCCGTCAAGGTACGCTTTTTCCCGCCGGATGGCCCACCGCAGGATATCTGGGTAGACGAAGTGACCCATGAGGACGGTTCTTTTTCCGGGAGTTTCGGTGATGATATTCCTTCGCTGAAATTGAGCATGGGAGAGAGAATTACTGTGAACCAAGAGGATATCGTCGACTGGATGATGGTGGAGGATGGCAAGCTGGTCGGCGGATACACCATTCGTCTGGCGTACCAGCGCATGTCCCCCGAAGAAAAAGAACGCTTTCTCGAAGCAGCAAATTATTCCATTGAAGATTGACTCAGCCAATCGCATCCCCATAGTGCTGCGTCCACCTGCACCGCCAGCGCGCCCGCAGATAGCATCGCATCCGCGTTCGCCTGTGACCAGACTCCGCCTGCGCCGATAATAGGCAATCCAAGCCTGGCAGCAGAATAAACCGTTTCAAGTGC
>DATHTL010000039.1:0-7718 GCA_035463255.1 Anaerolineales bacterium
CTCAGTTTATTACACGCTGTGAGATCGAGCATTTGAAAATCGGTTATGGATTCAAAAACGTTCTCAACGAATACTTTTCGGTACAAGGCCTATAATTTCCATGTTTATCACTCTTGAGGGACCTGAAGGCTCTGGCAAGACCTCGCACATTCCCTACCTCGTGGAATATTTGCGCGAGAAGGGTCATGCGGTTGTTCCCACGCGCGAGCCCGGTGGGACGTCGATCGGCGAGCAGATCCGGGAAGTGATCCACGACCTCAAAAATGTAGAAATGCACCCGCGCACCGAGACGCTGCTCTATCAGGCAGCGCGCGCTCAGATCGTGGAACAGGTCATCCAGCCGCGCTTGAAGGCAGGCGAGATCGTTATCTCTGATCGTTACTATGATTCCACGATTGCCTATCAGGGCTACGGCCACCAGCAGAATCTGGAGCAGGTCCGCGCGTTGGTGAAATATGCGACCGGGGGGTTGACGCCTGATCTGACCATTCTGTTGGATCTGGAGGTGGAAGAGGGGTTAAGAAGAAAGAAGAAAGATAATGAGTGGAACCGGCTCGATGCGTATACCGTTGAATTCCACCAACGAGTCCGCGCCGGATATCTGGAGATGGTCAGCCAGGAGCCCGCGCGCTGGGTGGTGATCGACGCGGCCCGCAAATGGGAAGATGTGCACGATGAGCTGTGCAGCGTTATCCTTGGGCGGGTGAACATAAAATAGATATTGTGCTTGCAGGTCTGAGTTCCTCTCTATTAGTAAGAGAGGAATTTTTATTTGAAAACAGTTTGCGTTACAATCTATTTATGACAGCCGATTCTCAAAAAGATATTCAGTACTTAAAAGCCATCGGGCGCGTGTGTGCAGAGACGCTGCGCAAGATGATGGCACAGGCGCGCGCCGGAATAACGACGCGCGAGCTGGATGAGATCGGGCGGGCGCTGCTTGAAGTGGAGGGGGCACGTTCGGCACCCCAGGTGACTTACAACTTCCCGGGTGCAACCTGCATCAGCATTTCGCCTGTCATCGCGCATGGGATCCCCGATGAGCATGTGTTGCAGGAAGGCGAGCTGATCCACATCGACGTCTCGGCAGAGCTGGATGGTTATTATGCCGATACGGGCGCGTCGATGGTTGTCTCGAAGCGCGAGCGCAATCTGGAGAAGCTGCTCGATGCAACGAAGGCGACGCTCACGAAGGCAGTCCACGCGGCGAAGGCAGGCAGCTCATTAAACGGGATCGGGCGTACGGTCCAGACCGAAGCGAGAAAGCGCGGTTACAACGTCATCTACGATCTGACGGGTCACGGCATTGGGCACGGCTTGCACGAAAGTCCCAGGGAAATCCTCAACTATTACAACCCGAACGACCGGCGCATTCTCAACGAGGGTCTGGTGCTCGCCATCGAGCCGTTCCTCACCACGGGCGTAGGGCGCGTCATCGAAGAGCGCGATGGCTGGTCGCTGCGCACGTCTGACCGCGCCATTGCGGCACAGTTCGAGCATACGATTGTTGTGACCAAGAACGAGCCAATCATTCTTACGCTTTAAATGCATCTCCATCTGCTTTCGAACCCTGGCAAAGACGATCTTCGCTATGTGGTCGAAGCAAGCCGTCCTTATCTTGAAGGGAAGGACGATCCTGTGGTTGCCTATGTGCCGCTCGCGTCTCTGTATGCCGAGAAATGGTTGGGGGTGAACGAATCTGCTTTTAGAGGACTGGCTCGCATCCAAGAAGTTAATGCAGAATTAATGACCCGCAAAGAAATTGAAGATATCTTGCGCGAGTCCGCGCTGGTGTATATCACCGGTGGAAACACGTTCCTTCTCAATCACCGGCTGCATATTAGCGGTGTGATGCCCTACTTGAAGAAAAAAATTCAGAATGGATTACCTGTCGTTGGTGTCAGCGCAGGGATGATCCTCTGTGGCCCGAACATCCTCACATCCAAAGACATGAACACCGTCGAGACGCCGCACTTCGACGGGCTGCATCTGGTCCCGTTTAACTTCTTTGCTCACTACGCTGACGATGGCTACGGCCAATCTGTGCACGATGACTGGCTTACAGACTATCATTTTTTTCACGATAATCCCGTCGTTATGCTTAGCGACGGCGCGTATGTGAAAGTAGATGGCAAGAAAACGACTCTCGTGCGCGGCGAGGCATGGATCCTGCGCAAAGGAGAGGAAAAAGAAAGACTGGAACCGGGAAAGCTGATTACACCTTGAGGAGTTGAGCTATGACAGAACAATGGGTGCCTGGCAGCAAAGCCGAATTGATGTCTGAGATCCGGCGCGAGTGGAAGAAGCTGATGGATGTGGTGGAGGAACTGGATGAGCAGAAGATGACCGCGCCCGACGAGGGCGGCTGGTCACCGAAGGATAATCTCGCTCACCTCAGCGAATGGATGAACTCGCTGATGGGCTATCACATGGATAAGCGCCCGGCCGAAGAGGTGATGCGCCTCACCAGAGAACAGACGGAAGGCTGGGACATGGAGATCATCAACCCAGTGCTGTTCGAGCGCAACAAGGATCGCTCGACAGAAGATGTGTTGAATGAATTGAAACAGGTCTATGAAAAACTACTGGCGAAACTGGATGCCATGTCGTTCGAGGATTTATTGAAGCCGCGTCACGCCGATGACCCCGAGAGGCGCCCCCTGTTGTTGTGGGTGCTGGGCGATACCACCGAGCATTTTGCGGAACATCGCGAGGTGATAGAGAAAATGTTATAAAACTTTGGGGTACGATACCCAGCCCCTGCAGTCTGGGCAGGGGTATCGTGCCCTTACTCATCCTCTGCGCCGCCTGCATCGCCTCCCAGGTCGGGGATCGCTTTTTCGATGTCTTCGGGGCTTTGGCCCTTTTCAAGCCGGTCCACGACCTCATCGAACTCGGGCGGGAGTTCCTCTCCCATTTCTTTCCCCATTTTGCGCATCATTTGTCCCATGGCTTTGGGATCGTCCTCGAGTCCTTCGAAGCCGGAGAACTCGTCCGCCATGGAGTCCATACGGCTCTCCTCCGATTTCGCGATGCGGACCTTTGTCATGCGGCGGCGCACGTCTTTGCTGCCGCAGTGGGCGCATTTGACGGTCTTCTTGCCGTATTCGGCGTAGGTGAGGAAAACATCGAAGCGCTGGTTGCAGTTGTTGCAGATAAAGTCATAGGTGGGCATACTCCGATTTTAACGGAATCAGTTTCCGGTGTGGAGGGGTTATATCAAGGCGCCGGCTGCCATGCGAGGCTCCAGATCGTAATTGTCTCCGGGGATGGATATTGCAACCCATCGGCTCCTGCATAGGTAATGGGTTCCATGAAAGGGGCCAGAGCCGTGCTGGAATCCTGGATTGCTTTTTCGATATCCACGAAATAGGTAGCCCTTCTACCATTCTTATAGATCAATAAGCGCCCATCAGGTGACCAGCCTACGGGAAGCCAGGCCTCGTTGGGACCTTCTCCCACAGTCTCTGAAGGCAGTTGCAGAAGGTGAATCAATCTTCCTTCGGGTGTGGTCGCTTCCCGATCCGCCAGGTAGAGATCAAACATGCCGGCACAGAAATTGGTGATGATGGAAAACCGTTTATTAGGAGCAATGTACTCATTCAGAATATTACCAGTAGCAGTTTCACAGGTTTGTTGAGGATCCATTTCACCAATTTCATGGATGGAATTTCCATCCCAGTACTTCCAGGCTCCCCAGATCCCTAACGATGGCTGATCGAAATCAATCCGCATGAAGTACAGCCCGTTTTGAGGTGTGTCGTACAAATCCCATCCATACTCCGCCTCTTCATCATAATAGATCTGGCGGACCGATGCTCTATCCAGGTCAATTTGATAAATGGCCGGCTCGGTGACGCACCCTTCACAGGCAAGGAACCCATATGGCGGCCATCCAAACATGGAACTTGCATAAATGGATTTTCCATCCATCGACCAACGTAAGCTCACCTGGCCGGCGCCGCGCGCAACTTCGTGTTGGTTCGATCCATCTGCGTTCATCACCATAATAGAAAGCTGCTCACGGTCAGTCTTTTGATAGGCGATCTGGCTTCCATCCGGCGACCAGACAAAGCCAAACTCCTCACCAGGATCGTTCGTCAGCTGTTTGAGCTGGGTATCGTCTCTTCCATCGGCGTAGATGGTGTAGATGTCGGAATTTCCTGCCCGGTTGTCAAGGAAAGCGATTTGCTCGCTGTTTGGCGACCAGCGGTACGTGAACGGCTGTTCAGGAATGTCCTGTTCAACGTTCACTTCGGTGCTCATTGCCGTACTCACGAGTACCTCAAAGCCATTGGTCTCTGTTTTTCTCAGGATGTCAACCGTATCGGCGCTTCTCAAAAATAAAAGGTCTTTGCCGCTCGGAGACCACTCCGCCCAAAAATAAGCGTCGGGAGAGTTTGTTATATTGACAAGCCCAGTGCCATCGGGATGCATCAGATAGACATCCTTGGGGTCTGTCAAAGCCGGGGGAAATGTAGGATCAGGGACCATTGTCACGCCGATGAATGCGATCCATTCACCGTTAGATATACCTGTTCCGATAGGAGGAAGATGCTCTGATACAGCTGCCTGCGTTGGCTGAGGAGTTGGCTGTTCCTCTACAGGCTCATTATGTGATACTGCAATCGTTGCGGGCTGCCAGGCTGGTGACGAAATTTGCGGTGCAGAAATACTTAGAGGCGACGGACGAAGCTGCGGGTTTTGGAGAGCGTCATTGATATTCAATATATAAAGATTTTCATCTCCAGCGCTCTCCAAGACTGACGTAAAGACAATCAATTGACTATCAGTTGACCAATCGAATCCAGGCCCCGCAAACAAGACTGGATCATTGGTCAACGGTTTGAACTCTGAGCCGTCAGCGTTGGCTATGTAAAATGACCCACCTTTTCCTTCACAATAGAAGGCGAACAGGATTTTTGTCCGATCGGGCGACCACTTGGCTTGCTGGTTACCATCACTAGAGGCACAGGTTTCCTGAGGTTGTACGGTAGCATGGCTCTCCGCCTTTAGACCGTATTGATCAATAGTTTTGATCATTCTACAGAACTCAGCGGAATTTTCACTGCACTGGGCGAGATAAAACAATGTTGAACCGTCCTGACTGAGAGTAAAGGAGCCCAGCATATCTTGGGCATAGGTTGTAAAATCTCCGACAGGCTCGCCAAAACCGTTAGTATATACACCAACTTTAATAAAGATGCGGCCCATCTCGGCCAAAGTGTCTGGGTCCTCAAGTGTTTGAACGATTTCAGAACCATAGTAAAAAACGATGAATTGACTATTCGGAGTCCATGCAATTGGCCACAGGGGCCTTGGAATATTCACGTAACTATTAAGACGGCGATGATTCTGACCGTTCGAATCCACGACATGAATCATGACATCGTCCTGGATCAGTCCGCCTGAGTAATAAGCAATTTTTGTGCCATCCGGTGACCAGATGGGGTCCGTATCGGGTGCCGGGTCATCGGTGAGCTGCATCAGGTCACTTCCATCCGCATTCATCACATAAATATTTTCGTTTCCATCCCGATTACTGATAAAGGCGATCCGCTTGCCGTCCGGGGACCAGACTGGGCTCGTGTCTCGGGCAGAGTCATTTGTCAGGTTGGTTTCCTCGCTGCCATCTGTGCGTACGGTATAAATATCAAGTTCGTGGTTTGCTCCAGCGGCTGTAAATGCGATCAGATTTGTATTCGAGTAGGCTTGTGTTGGCTCAGGCGTCGGCTTTTCTTGAGCTACTTCGCGATTTGATACGGGCCGCCAGGAGGGAATGGTATAAAACTCACCATCGCTGATAATGATTTCTACCGGCTGCGCTGGTGGCTCCCTCACGTCCAAAATATACAGGCTGCTTTTTGTAGGCGAAACCTGAGTAGCGGCAATGAACTGATCATCCGATGACCATGTAAGGCTGGTGACAATATTATCCACACCAAACGAGGGGATGGCGGAATCCATCAGAGGTTTGATGATCGTCCCATCCGAATTGGCATAATAAAACCACATTTCCTTATTTGGACAAGCAACATTGATGACCTGGCTGCCATTCGGCGATCGGTTCGCCAGGAAGCTATGTTGGGCTTCAACCGTCAAATCGCAGATTTCGAACGGCTTGAAGGTGTCGAACGTGCCATCGGCGCGCAGCCATGTGAGGGTATGTAGGTCCGTCCCGTAGACAAACGATGTTCCCTCCCACCAGTCACCCATGACCGTGCTCGATGTGGCTCGCTCGATCAGTTGCTGACTTTCGACGGCAGCTTCATAAGCGATCCATTGATGACTCGTTTCATCCAGATGTCGATAGACGATGAAGACGATTGAACTCCCATTACGGGACCAATAATAGAAGGGACTGTACACAGAGTCCGTTTGTGGAAGAAGCGCTTTTGTCGCAAAGAGATTGCTTCCCATAACATCAACGATGTAAATGTTGGCCTCAAAGGTAGCATCTGGAGTCGGCGAGTCGTTCAGAACATATCCGACATACTTTCCATCAGGCGACCAGGAGACGTAATGAAACAGAACTGTGGCGCTCGCCAGCGTAACTACGTCTTCATTAATAATATCCACGGAATATAGTGTCGAGGTTTCAGCCTCAGGCATTTGTTGTATGAAAAGGAGCTTGTTTCCATCAGGTGACCAGGGATTTGATTCGCCATACATATTCAAAGGAAGAAAATGATTGGCTTCGTCATGCGTAAGTTGGATCACATTGGAGCCATCGGCATTCATCAAATAGACCTGTATGAAACCATTCCGATCACTTTCGAAGGCAATGCGCGTTCCGTCCGGTGACCAGATGGGATTAGAATCCTTTGAGGGGTGGTTGGTCAGATTGGTCATCCCACTGCCATCGGGGTGTATGGTGTAGATATCGGAGTTCCCGTTCTGGTCTGAGGTGAAAGCAAGTAATCTGCTTTCTACCAATGGAGGGCTCGTCGCAATCTCTCCATCCACCGTTGCTGAAGAAGTATCGCGCAATTGAGAGACCACAAGATTGATGAGAAACGCCAGTGCGACAAGTGTTGCCAAGCCACTCATCAATTTGAGACCAGACGAGAGACGATTTGTGAGAGGGATTCTTCTCGCTTTGGTCGTTACATAATCGATTACATTTTGCGATGGTCCCGGCTGTTCATCCCAACGGGCGTGGAATTGGCTTTGCAAATGAGCCGGAAGCAAATCGATCTCAGCAGCATAAGCGCGGCAGGTGTCACAGGAATCAAGGTGTTGATCCAACAATAAAGTCTGATTTTCGGTGAGCAATCCATCCAGACGACGATAGATCCACTTGATGGCTTGTTTATGAGAAATACCGTTCATGAACGTCCTTCTTTCACAGCTGCGTGCAATTGTCTGCGGGCAGTGTTCAGGCGGGAGTGAACTGTGCCTTCCGGGATGGCCAGAAGACTGGCGATCTCAGCCACCGATAAATCGTGATAGTAGCGGAGCACAATCGGGATACGGTGCTTTTCGTCCATACTGTGAATCGCGCGCCACAAGAATTCATCGGATTCATTCTGCATGGCGTGCTCCTCTACCGATGGCGTGCTGCGCACGCGCAAAATCCCACCGAGAATCCTGGTCAGGCGCTCGTAGGTTTTGTGACGCTGGAGCCGATTCCGGCAGGTATTGACGGTGATGGAGTACAGCCAGGTTTTTAGGCTTGCGTCTCCGCGAAAAGAATCGAGGGAGCGCAGGGCAGCCAG
>DATHTL010000040.1:0-5682 GCA_035463255.1 Anaerolineales bacterium
GCTGGAATCTCTACAACGAGCGGAATGGTGCTGCGCAGTTTCAGGTGTTCCATCCTGGCAGGAATCAATTGGGCAACATCCTGAGTGACCAGGACAATGCCAACATCCCTCGACGCCTGGACTTCATCCAGTGCCTGGTTCACTTCGGCCGCCGTGGTCGCCACGCGCCCACTCACGCCCGCAAGCGAGAAACCTAGCACCGCCTCAGAATGACCGATTACCAGAACTTTCATGCGATTGTTCCTGAGCCTTTATCCAATATATCCGATGAGAGACTTCCTACGGAAGTACTAGGAAGGAAATAATCAGACCGTAAATGGCGATACCTTCTGATAGACCCACGAAGATGAGCGCACGACCGAAAGATTCGGGTTTCTCGGCGGTCGCGCCCACCGCCGCGGCGCCCGAACCGCCCACTGCAATACCCGCACCAATGCATGCCAGGCCTGTAGACAGAGCTGCAGCCAGGGTCGCATACTGATCCACTGCCCCTTCCTGAGCGGCGCCAGAGGCGAGAACAGTTGAGGGGGAAGCCAGCCAGACAAAGGCAAGCCCGGCGGCAAACATCCCCACCAAAAAGTTGAATGTATTAAATCCGGTCACCATCTTGGAAACGGCTTGTGCAGGGCTGGTCTTCCCATTCTGAATCACGTAAATGACAGCAGGAATTACAGGGATCAAGCCAACGAGTACTGCAAAAACTAAAAACATTGTTTCTCTCCTTTTACTGACGATTTAGATTGGTCTCTCGCAAAGTATTTGCGATGTAGGATATACCCAGATGGTGTTTCTACACCTACGCATCCTCTTTCCGCGGGGTGAGAGTCAGAGGCTCAAAGCGCATGCCGCCGCCGTGGAAGAACTTCCCTAAGATCTCATAATAATGCAGACGCATCGTCTGAATGCCGACGATCAATCCCTCAAAACCGATGATGAACAGATTGCCGAGAATGATGGTGATCCAGAATCCCAGGTCCGGCTCCTCACCGGCCAGGGCAAAGATGGCAAGGCTCAAGCCACCGTGTGCTACTGCAAACGCACCGACACGAACAAAGGAAAGTGTGTTGCTGAGCAGACTAATAAGGGATTCAAACAGATCCATGAAAGACTGGACGAGGAACATCAGGAACCCGCCAACGCCGCTGCCTTCCATCGGCCGGTGACCTTCCATCCAGTTCCGGAGAGCCCCTGAGAACATCACCAGGATGCCAAAGACGATTGCAATCAATGTCCACGGGAGCGGCAGAGAAGCAATTGCCACAGCAACCCGGGGTGCAATGGCGGTCGTGCCAAGGAAGGACCCAAGCAGGGCCAGGAATGCGAGATAGAAAATAAACATCACCAATCCCGTATGCCCGAAGACCAGATGGGGCCAATCTCTGGCGCGGATATTATTGAACATGCCGAGCAGGAAACTCAGCAGCAGGATGACGATTCCCGCATCGATGGCGAGGCTGAGAACCGGCAAGATCTCATGGATCGGGCTCAGCCACGGCGCTTCGAAATGGAAACCGAGATACTCCTCGATCAGGTGTCCCTCAAAGCCAAAGATACTGCCGTAGAGATAGCCAAAAATTGCCGCAGATGCACCACAATACGCGATCAGCAATCCCAGGCTTTGCATCCCTTTCAGGATCGCTCCCCGGTCTATGAGGAGTCCAAGAACGAGTAGAACAAGGCCTTGCCCGAGATCACCAAACATCGCGCCGAATAACAACGGGAACGTAAGTGCCAGTAGCCACGTGGGGTCGAGCTCGCCGTAGCTGGGACGCCCATAAGTGGTGACCAGGTTCTGGATGGGGCGAAGCCACCGGTTGTTGGTCAGGGCCACAGGTACATTCGAATGATGGCCCGAGCGTTCGGTCGGGATGGTTTCGATCAGGATTTCCGGCGAGGCCTGCTTCAACCGCTGTGTAAGGAGTTCCAGGTTTTCGGTCGGAACCCAACCTACAACAACGTACGTATGTCGAAGCTGGCCGAATCGAACAATAGCGTCCGCCATCATCCGGCTGACGTGCACGTCCCACAACAAGTCATGTAATTCCTTCTGATGAGTCTGCGCCAGTTTCGTCAACCGCGAGCTGAGCTCGGAAATTTTCTGCTTTGAGGCGTCAATCGCTTTGCGAAGCGCTGTCGTGATCTGCGCCGGAGTTCCCTCAAATTCTTCCGGCAGAATCAGAGGATTGAGATAAGCGCTTTTGGCGGCGCGATCAATAATATCGGCATTAGCACGTGGGCCCAACAACCAGACAACAGGCTTTTGGGAATCTTCACGGAGAGTAAAAAACACATGGGGAACCCTGGACAAGCTTGTTTCCAGCCGACTAACGTTTGCGGCGGGGATGATCCCCAGGGTTGAGTGTAAGAAGTTCGAATTGCGTAATCCCCCCACTTCAACGTTTACGTCTGCAATGGGCTCTAGCTGATGGAGCTGGCTTTCGAGCAGCTCCAAGCGCTTCTTTTCAGCATTTAGTTGCTCGTTTGTCCCCTTCACTTCCTCTTCAATCCGTTCTACCTTGGGACGAACGGCTTCCAGATCAACCATGGTCTCAAAATCGGTCGAGCCAGAAAAATCGTCCGCCAGATTCAAGGTCTGCTGGATGGTCTGGATGCGACGCTCCAGCACTGAATAATTCGCAGCCGTCTCCTGCCAGGTGTTGGGTCCCAGGTTTTCAATGCCCAGATACGTGCTGTCCACCTGGTGAAATACCCCGTGACCGCTCAACACTTTTGCAACAGCCAAAAGGTCCTTGGATGGGACGATGAGCTCGACTTCTGTCATTTCTCTCGGAAAGAACATATCATCTCCATGTAACGAACAAAATTTGTCGTTCCAAATCCTTGACGTTTGCGCGCCCTGCGCATGTTCTAACGAATATTTTGGACAGTTTGCAGCTATGCAGGCAGATTTGTTTTCAGCAAGAATGGACGATATTCCTCTTCCGGCATGTTGGAGGACTTTGCTTCGATGAGTACGATCAAATCCTGGACTTCGATGTCGCTTAGCACCAGAAACGCCAGGGGTATCCCGATGTGAAACGGGTTGCCGACAAAAGCCGCCAGGCATTGCTTGATCAGCTGGCGCTTGAGCAAAACCTCCAGTTTCGGAAGTCCGTTTTGAGGATTTTCAAGCAGCGTATTGACGTCGGGGATGCCCGGAAAGATGCGATTGATCAGCGCCGCAACATCCGCCCCGGCAGCGATGGCCCGAATATCTGAATCCTGAACTCGATACCCAAAAGGAAGAGTGTAGTTAATGATCTCTTCCTCAGACAACCTGTGATACACCTTGTAACGGATCGCCCACATCAGGTTGTTCATATCCAGCAGCGAGCCGATGATTTTCGTCGCTTGCTCCCGGTCTTGCCCGGTCAGTTTCTTTGCCTCGGCCCACAGCCGCCGCCAGTACGCCAGATCCAGCGCCACCTCAAGCGGAAAAAGGTTCTGCTCCGCGGAGTAGCGCCTCATCGCAAACGAGAGAGATTCTTCATAAGGTGTCCCCCGTAACAAATCCACAGCTGCCGCCACACTGCCCGATTCAACCATGGCTTGCGCGGGCAGCACGGTGAATTCTCCCAGAGGGAAAAGCACATCTCGTACTCGATCCCAGAGGGCTGTTTCCTCTGTGTTCCATGAGGGAACCGTTACGAGGGTCCGTAAGACGGCCTTCAGATTGCCGAGCTCATAATACCGATACAGTTGTTTTAAGAGTGGACGCGTATTCTCCGGCGCCATCTGGATGACGCTGTAATACGCATCTCCCAGTTTTCGTTTGACCTGGCTGATTACCCGCCTGGGAGTGATTTCTTTATCTTTGAGTCCTTCCAGATAAGGACCATAGGCAGTCGTTTTGAGTGTGCTAAAAAGGGTGGGAAAATCTGGTGAGTCGCTTAAGCGAGCCCAATCTTGCGGCGTGAGCAGATCGGCATACATTGCCCGCACCCGCGCGCTGATCGCTGCGTAGCCTGTAACACCGCCACCGGCCATAGATTAAGCCCTGCCAATGACACGTTCTAAAACATAATTGACAGCCTTGTCGAGGTTGGCGTTTGCTTTGGCTTCAAGTTCTTGATTCTGTCGCTCCACGTCAGCCAGGACTTCTTTTGCCCTATCCTCTGCCTGGGCCTCCGCCATGATCCGGCGGGCCTCCTCCTGCGCTTCTGCTTTTGCTTTGTTGATCAATGCCTGGGCTTCCTGTTCAGCCATTCTCGGAAGCTCCTGCGCCTCGCGCTGGGCCTGTTCCTGAATCTCCTGAGCCTTTTTTTCGATCTCGAGTACCTGCTGGATATTTTTCTCGTTCACGGACTCTCTCCTCACCGAATGGTCTCTCTGCCCGTACTAGTTCGGCGCTATTGTACGGTAAAAATACTTGAGAATCAAGGTCTAAATAGAATGAAATAAGTTACAGCATAAAATGCTTTCCAGTTAAGGCAGAAACACATAATTTCTTCACACTTTCATGATCTTTTCTTGATGGTGTTTCGCTATACTTGCATGATGTTCACCGTCTAAGTTGACTCGTGGCTGAGTCTCACATAGATGACAACTCGCCGGTCGTTATACACGTTGTACAGGCAAACTATGACCGTACTGCACCCCGCGCGCTGTTGCTCGGCTGAATGGTGCGGACCAACAAGAGCTTATATTTATAAGCTGAAAATGAGTAAGTTCTAAGGAACATCATAGTAATAATCAGCAAAGTGATTACATCCGATTTGGCAACGCCAACGTATAGTAGAAATATAAAGCCCCTGACATCGATCAGGGACTTATATCAAATTGACCAAACATAGAGGAAAAACGATGGAGCTCATAAATCGCGTGATCCATGCGCTGACGGAATTGCATCCTACACATCCCATGCTGGTGCATTTCCCGATTGCCCTCACCGGCGCAGCGTTCCTTTTCATTCTGATCGCCTACTGGCGGCGCAGTGTTACCCTGGAACAGACTGCGTTTGCAAATATTGTGCTGGCGTTCCTGGGCACCATTGCGGCAGGGATCACAGGCATTATGGACAATGCCCGGAATTATGAGGGTGAGGCACCGAATGCCGGCACAAAGATTCTCCTCGCCATCGTTTTGATGGTCCTGACCGCAGGGATCAGTATCGTCCGTTACCGCAACCCAAATTTGTTTCAGACGGCCAATCGCTTCCTATATATTGCATCTTATGGCACAAGTTTTGCCATCGCGTTGGTCCTGGCATTTCTGGGTGGCGTCATTCTATACGGGTTTTAAAGCAAATAAAGTTTCAGGAGCAGACACAAAATGAAGTCACTGTACGTAAAGATCGCACTGTTCGTTTTGATCGTCGGATTGCTAACTGCCTGCGGCGCTCAGCCGACCGAATCTTCAGACACGGTGATCATACAGCCGACGGAGAATGCGGCCGTTACCGAGGCACCTACCGAGTTACCGGCTGCCACCGATACCGCCGCGCCGACAGAGACAGTGGTCACGGAACCTGCGGCGACCGAGCCCGCAGCAGCCACCCAACCGGCCGTGGAGGGCGCCACGGTCAGTTTTGCCAACGATGTAATGCCCATCATCCAGAGCCGCTGCATTAACTGTCACGGCGGCGACCGCACGGAAGAAGGCCTGTCCATGAACACTCATGCCGAGATCATGGCCGGCTCAGATAACGGCTCGGTCGTGACGCCGGGCGATGCTGCCGACAGT